>JARFPZ010000322.1 GCA_029288035.1 Desulfosarcina sp. | reverse complement strand
AGATTCCGTTCAATGCACCACCCGACCGGTCATGCAAACTCACATACCAGCATGGCAATGAGTCCGGAGAGGTTCTTTTTGATATTTGCGATCAGTATACGATTCAAGGCGAGCTATTTTCAAAAGCAATACGCGATGATTCGGAAGTCCCAACGCCGCTTGACGACGCAGTTGCCAATATGAAAGTGATAGACGCGCTTATCAAAAGCGCTGAGAACGGAACCTGGGTTTAGGGTTTATCAAGATTGTCCAACAACGCCCATTCCAGAAACTGCGCATAGACCTGCCAGGAACTCTCGCCGTATCCGCCGGCCATTAAATAGGCCCCTGGTACCCCCCGCTCTTTCAGAAAGCCGTAAACCAGAAGGTCCCGTTGTTTCATTTGCGCAAGTGTCAGCCTTAGATCAGCCGTGGAAGGCAATTCGTCCTTTTCAAAAGGATCGGCGCCGGAAACCACCACGGCCAGGTCCGGCCGGGACATATTATCAAGCGTATTGAGCCCCTCCTGCAACCTGGACACATATAGATGATCTTCTCCCCGGGCCATAGGGATGTCGATGTCGCTCTCTATGAACGATGGATTAAGGTTTCCCGATCGATCATATTTTTCACCATCCAGCGGCCAGCTGTGGGCCATGTGGATACTCAGGGTGGTGATGCTGTCATCACCCCGGGTGAGAGCCGCCGTTCCGTCCCCCTTGTGAGCATCGGTATCGATCACCCAGGCAGTTCGGATGCGGTTTTCGGTCTGTAGTTTCCGGATGGCGATCACAATATCGTTGATGGGGCAGAAACCGGCCCCATAATTGTGCTGGGCGTGGTGCATACCGCCCCGAAAGGCAAAACAAAAATTCTTCTCCTGGGCCATCCGGCTGCACTGAACCGTGCTTGCGACCGTGGCAAGGGTACGATCAAACAGGCGCGTCAGCGGAAGCGCCGCTTTCTCCGGGTCGTAGCGATAATAGTTGCCCTGTTCATCGATCAACTCGAACGTGCGGATAAGTTCACTTTCGAGATCGGCGGAGTACAGTTTATCGACATAGTCGCTGGAATGCACCCGCAAAAGGTCTGCTTTGGTAACCTGTTCCTCAATTTTGGGGATATGCCATTGATTGATCCTGGGGCCCAAAATATCGTGGGATTTTAAAAATTCATATACTTTCACGGCTTTGCTGGCGAGTATCGGAATCTGAATGCCGAACTCAACCAGACCCTCATTCAGGTTTTCATCATATAAGATCATGGTTGGTTCCTTTAAGCCCTTAAAAGAATTTTATTTTGCATTTATTGTCAAAAAATTAGGTGGAACGGAATGAGCGAAAAAGGCTCTATAAGGTCATTGGCTGGGAAGCCAAAAAGCGAGGAAGCTTGGAAGCCGGGGAGCATAAAGGATTTAGTCAATTTTAGTTTTCTAACCTCACAGCGTCCTGGCTTTCCGGCTTTATAGCATTATAGCCTCCCAGCTTTCCAGCCTCATAGCTTCAAGCCTTTTAAACCATAACTCCCATTTGGCTTTTAATTCTATTGGGGTGGGAATTGGTTCTTTTCCCTCCTTACGCCTGATGCCAAAACCCAATTCAACCCTGGTTTAAAATAGCCGTGACCCTGTCACTGTATTCACGGCTCCGGTCGTCAGCCGGTATCACCTCGATATCCGAAGAAGATGATGCACCTAGCCCTAGTTCTGCCGCCCTGGCGATTTGTTCCTGCTCAAAAATCTTAGATTTCATGATCTGACCGTTGCTTCCCAGAGATTTTAAAATCGCTACGCCGACGGCATCGATGGCCACCCGATCGGTGGAAGCGATAAACGCATCCCCGCTGGCACGCTTCCCGCTGGCCGGACCGCCGTCCACAAAAGCGTCTATACCGTCTAAGACGATGAGATCCGGTGTAAAAGGCGCATTTATTTCAGCAATCAACTTGCGCTGGTGAGGTGATGCGTGAAGTTCACGCATATAATCATAGCCATGGCGGGTCGTGGGTACCACGCCGACATGATTTTTCAGCGACAAGGTGAAAACGCCGCCGTGCTGGTGGGTTTTCAGACAGCAGGTGGAAACCAGACACTCGCTTTCGAGAATCGGCCGGGCTATCCGGAATCCGTCTTGCCAATGGGAATCGCCGGCGTCAACCTTGATCCAGTCCTTTTGTGCCAGATCGTCAAAATCAACGATGTTAACATCGAGTTTTTCCATGAGCGGGATGACACCTTTTTGCGCCATGACGTCACGGGTAAGTGGATAACTGCGTTCACCAAGACGTACCGTTTTGGCGCCCATTTTCCAGATTTCTTCAACCAGGGCCACCAGGGTATCATTATGGGTCGAGCCCGGCGTAGGATCCGAGGTGTTGAAGTTGGGCTTGATCAGCACATTCTTGTTCTTAACCGGATTGATATTTAGGGCCTGAATGGATGAAGCGACACCGGATTTACGATCCTCTGTATTCACAAATGAGACTTTGCTGCGATTGGTATTATTCATTTTCAAACCTCCTCGAGTTACGCTTTGGAAGCGTCTTTATCGGCAACCATGGGTGCATAAATATTGTATTCTGTTTGCTCTCCGGTCAATTCATCAATTTTACTCTGGATCTCAGCTCTTTTCTCGCTTTTCATCCAACGGTACCAGTGCGCCAACGACTGCCATTCACTGACCACCAGACAATCCTCCGGATTTTCTACATTGTATAAAGTTTTGCCTGAGATGTAGCCCGATTGGTAGGTGGCAAGTGTTCTGAGCTGTAAAATAAGTGGAACCAGTTTTCTGGCAAGGGGGCCCTGCTGGACTTTTCTTTTTATCATGACTTCAATGGACATGGTTACCTTCCGATCAGAACCTAGGGTTCTTTTAGCCCTCAGGTGTTTTTAACACCTGGGCGTTGATGAATTCATTAATTTTCGCGTTTGCTTTGCGGGCAAGCTCGATGGGAAAGGCATTGAACGCATGGATCCCGCCGGGATAAACCGCCAGCTGAGACCGGTTGCCTGCTGCCAGCCAGCGCATGTGCATAAACATTGAATCGTCTATCAGCGGATCCAATGTTCCGATGGTAAACAGAGCCGGCGGTAACTCGGCAAGATCGGCATACAACGGTGAAAGGTCGGGGTCCGAATACTTTTCGGCTGATGCATATTGTTCATGAAACCATTCTATGAGTTTGGTGGTTAGAATCAGGTTTCTTTCTCCCCAGCGTCGAGCGCTGGGTGTCAGGGTCAGATCATAGGCGCCGTAATTTAAAACTGCCCCGCAGAAGCCGCGGAAACCATGCCGGTCGCGCATTCTCAGAAGTGTCGTCACGGAAAGATTCGCCCCGGCGGATTCACCCCCGATCATCATCTTTTCGGTGCCAAATTCCGAGCCGCAGTTTTCTACAAGCCAAAGCGCGGCCGTCTCACAATCATTCAAGCCGTCGGGATAGGGATTTTCAGGCGCTTTTCGATAGTCGACACTGATCACCGCTACATTACAAGCGTTACCGGTGTTGACCAAAAGTTCATCATAATAGCTGGCACGATTTAGCATAAAGCCCCCACCATGAATATGAAGATATACGCCGGCGACCTGTTCCGGTGTGTAGACGCGAAGGGGAACGTCGGTATCCAAACCTGAAATCACGCGATCTTCGATGTCGTCGAGGTGTTTAATGGGTCCGAATACCGAGAATCCGGCGTCGCGGGCGTCGCGAATAACTTGAGGCTCATGGGTGTAAAGCGGTCGAATGGCTGAGAGCTCTTTTTCAATTTTTTCGTTGAAAGCAGACGTTTCTATATCTATGGCACCGGGATCGAATAGATTTAGACCATCATTGGAAATAAAAGACATTCGCCATTCCTTATAATTTTTTTTCTGAAGCAAATTAATTTAGTATTAAAACCTTATCCGACACGACGATTTCAGCGGTTAAATAATATTTATCAACTAATTGGATTTATTATATATTTTTGTTGACTTTTCTACTTTTGCTGGATATCTATATTAAAGTAGCACAGAAAATCGCCGTTGCAAGTTTAGTTTTCCGGTATGTGACCGGCGTTGAGGTCAAACGGATGGGACAGGATCTGCCGAAGGATGAAAACATGACCTTTTTGATGAGGAAATCAACCATGTTCAGGCACGAAATAGACAAATTACGGGGAATCATATTTACTCGAGCCACCGGCACGCCCACCACCGTTTCAGTAATTGATCATATTCGAAATGTGATGAATGATCCCGATTTCGATCCGAATTATAACTCAATCATCGTCCTCGAGAAAAATATTCGCATTGCAGCAATTCCAAAGGATGAAATCGAAATCGTTCGACAAGTCTTGAACGGTTATGCACAAAAAGGAGAAGGGCGAAATTGTGCAGTGGTCGTTCCCAATGAAAGACAGGAGATTTTTTTGAAGTTGAACTTGGAACTGATTCGTCCCATTGAAATTAACATTCAAGTTTTTTATAGTGAAGATGAGGCGCTGAACTGGATTAAAGATCAACATCCACAACAACATCATCGCAGTCACCAGCGAGCACCGCGGGTACCAGTCAAACCACCCACCGGTTTTTTCATTCAATCCTGACAATCTTAAACTAGTGTATCGAGGTTCGAGCCTGGTCGTCCCGATGGTCTAATCCCGCACACTTTTCGGTTTTTTAAACAAGAATTCCCTGAGGCCGCTATGGTAGCGGAACGATCTGACGATGGTAAAATGGGATAGCAGGGATGTCAGCGCCCGGTTATGGCGAAATTTCCAGGGCAGCTCCAGGTGTGGCTGGGGCCGAATGTCCACCCGGTAACCTTGGCCAATTACAAACGTATTTGCGATCGATGCTGCCGGTTTCTTTTCAAAGGCGATCAACATCAACAGGCCTGACGCTCTGAGCATCTTGTAACATAGCTTCACCAATCGGACCATATCAGCATCTTTCAGATAGTCACACAAATCCCATAGCTGAATTCCGTCGAAATTCCGTTCGGGGTAATCGAGATACTTCCATTCGTCACCCGTGCGAAGTTCTTTGTCGTTTTCCCGTTTTAGCCATGAAAACATATCGCAAACATGGTGTCTTGCCATTCGTTCGGCAAAAAACGTGATATTTTCCTGGCAGACCGGCCCCACATCGAGGGTCTGAGCATCTCCCAATCTTTCCAGAGCATCGACAAACTCCTTGAGAATGGTACTGTTATAGCCAGCGGGGAGAGACTCGGCGTCTGAATTGGTTCTGTGTCGAGATGTCGGAGAAATCAACGCTTACTTCTCCACTTTGACATCGGTTCGCGGTACAATCGGTTTCTTTGCGGCTTCGGGGATCGATGGTCCTCTGGGGATTTCAGTAGCCGCCGGCTGCTTATGGGGTTCCCGATCCAGTTCAACGACACCCTTAAAATAAGCGCCGTCTTCAACTGAAAAGCTTTTGGCTTTAATTTCCCCGTTAAAGTCAGCCTTTTTGGTAACCGCTACTTTTCCCAAGGCTTTAATGGTTCCCTTAAATTGGCCATTGATGGTCACGTTCTGGGCTTGAATTTCGCCGTCAATTCGCCCATTGGGACCTATCGAAAAATTGTGTTTTCCCATTTCAATGTTGCCCTTCATGGCGCCTTCGATAGCCAGATTTTCTTCGCCACGAATGCTGCCTTCGATGGTGATCCGCTCCCCGATGGTGGTCTTCTCTTCACTTGTGTATCTTTCAGGGCTGACATTCGGGCCCGGGGTGGGCGGGGTGGTGGGTTTTACCTCCGCAGTATCGGCAGCGGGATATGACGTGTTGTTTTCATCTTTTTTGGGTCTTTTTAACATGGATCCTCCTTTAAAATATGCGTAGTGTTACCCACGCAAGCTTTGGGGCAATCAGCGACCACTAGCTGGGGATATGAGGACCGCCCCTGCAAGGGGCCGGGCCACTTCTGCCGGTGGCCGCTGATGTTTAGGCCTAAAATGTGCGCTTAACCTATATATTTCATAAATAGCTCACATTCTAAATAAACTCAACATTGAATCCTTTCACCTTCCGGATAAAATGAAGCCACAAGTTGACATGTCTCTGATTTGCCCCTATAGACCCTGAAGAATATGAAATTGGTTTTTAATCCTTAAATCCAAAATCAAATTCTTAAAATTAGAGATTTTAGCCGAGGGGCTTTGATGTCAAACTTATTCTGGTGGATACGGCAAATCGTATTAATTTCAATCAGTGCCTTTTTTTTATATTTTGGTATCCGGCTGCTTGTTTCGGCTTACAACCTTAATGATCCGTTCACATTTTTGATGACCTTCTTTGCCTCGAATTTTATTATCCTCATCAGCGCCGCCCTGATGATCGGCTTTGCCTACCGCATGATCACGGCCTACCGGCAGTCAAGGAATTCCGATGCCTGATTGACCATTACGTCTCAAACCGCAGTTCCCCTCGTGCTTTTTTCTCAAGGGGCAACAGACTGCCATAAATAAATGCGTTTAATGAAACGGCAACCCCCGCTTCCCCGCCCAGCCGCACCACCGCGCCATTCCAGGCTTCAATTTCAGATGGTCGGCCTTCGGCAATGTCCCGCTGCATCGAGGTCGTGCCATTGGGTGGCAGAGTATCCATAAATTCCAGAGTCGTTGCAACGATGTCTTCCGGCAGGTGAATTTGATGGGCCCGAGCAACATCTGATATCTCACCCATGGCCTGTTCAATCAGTCGACGGGTTTGCGGTACCGTTCGAATCACGCCGATTGGCGCCCGTGTAATGGCGCCGATCCCCCCCCACGAAACGACAAACAAAAATTTTTGCCATAGTGCAGCAGTGATGTCCGACATTATTTCGGCATTGATGCCGGCATGTTTCAATGTCCGCAGGAGCGCTTCGGCACGCTCGGTGTGTCGGTTATTCAATTCTCCAAAGCCAATGTAGGGATCCATGCCGGTATGCCGGATGTGTCCTGGGCCTGCAAGGAAACAAACAATTTTGGCCAAACCGCCACAAACGTTCTCGCTGCCCAATACATCCGTCAGCTGGGTTGCAGCTTCGACGCCGTTTTGCAAAGGCAGTACCATCGTATTCTCACCGATCAATGGCTGGATTTGTTTTGCAGCTACCGGTACTTGCCATGTTTTTATCCCTAAGAGAACGACATCTACGGTCCCGACTTTGGCAGGGTCGTCGATTGCCGTCACCGGAGACAGGAAAATGTCACCCTTGACGCTGTCCACTCGAAGGCCTTTTGCCCGCAGCACCTTCAGATGATCTCCCCGCGCAATGAACGTGACGTCCTCACCGGCCTGGACCAATCGACCGCCAAAATAGCCGCCGACGGCACCGACACCAAAAATTGCAAATCGCATGAAATCCTCCGTAAAAATTCAGCCATAAAGACACGATCCTTTTGATACAAGCCATCTTGGTTTTTTCAACCCTGAACGTTGAACCCCCTGGCCCAGACCTGACTTTACGTTACACAATAATTTAAATCCATATTTAGGAACCTGACACGGGCCGTAATATGACCTATAAGTCGCACCAGGGCGGGCTAAACCGTTCAACCTATGGTCCAGCTCACCCGTGGTTCGTTGCGCAACGGCAATCGCTGATATTTAAGTTTGGCATAGCCCACCATTACCGCGCCATAGGCCCGGTGATCCGCGGGTAGGCCCAGCGCTTCAAAAAGCGGGGGGTAGGCATTCACCGCTGAGTAAAAATATCCACCCCAGCATGATCCCAGTCCCAGCGTGGGTGCAAACAATTCGAGATAGCTTAAGGCCAGGGCACCGTCCTCGGCACCGAATCCGTAATTTTTGTCGCCGTGAACCACAATTACGTGGGGGGCGCCACGGCAAATTCGCTCTTCGCCGGACTCCCAGGCACCCACTACCCGGACCATTCCTCTTTGCTCGGCCTGTTTGGGATCTTTTTTAATTACCGACCGCATCCAGTCAATCACCATGCCGGCCAGACGACGCACGTCAGCCGGATTTTCAATTACGGTCCAGTGCCAGGGCTGGCTATTTTTGGCAGATGGCGCAAAACAGGCGATCTCCAAAAGCTTATCCAGCTTTTGGCGCTCAACCGGCGTATCCTTGAAATTGCGGATAGAACGGCGTGATCGTAAAAACTGTTCGGCCTGCTCCCGGCTGAGGGAAATTTCTTTACGGACGGGCGGACATTTCCCGGGGCTGAGCCAGCTCAGGCTAAATGCTTCCGTCGGACAAACGGCGACACAGTGACCACAGGTCAGGCAATACTCTTCGAAATCCGGGGTCGGCTCCGGCACCTTGTCGGGTGAACCCATGCGAATGACATTGGTGGGACAGGCCTTCACGCAGATTTCATCCTGATTGCATTTTTCCGGATCAACGGTAAAAAAACTCATAGAATCTCCTTTTCGCATCATCGTCCAGCCACAACGGTTCAAGGACAATAATTTACCTAATCAACCATTCAACCAGTAAACTATTCAACCAAATCTGTACGGGTTAGTTGTTATTTGTTATCAGAGTATGATAATAGCCCTATAAGGTAATTGGCTGGGAAGCCGGAATGACAGAAAGCAAGAAAGCTTGGAAGCCGGAAAGGCAGGAAGCATAAAGAATTTAACCAACTTTAGTTTTCTAGCCTAACAACCTCCTGGCTTTCCAGCATTCTAGCCTCCTAGCTTATAGCCTACTAAACCGATATCTCCCAATCGAATTTGCACGAAAGGCGTCATGAAGACCCTCAATCTGAAAAAAGTGTATACGCTTTTGGACACTCGGAACATTCCGGGCTCTGAAAAAGAGCTGGAAATAATGTGCACTCGAATCTCGGAGCTTGTGCGGTTAAACGGCGAGAAATGGGTTGAGGAAAACCGGCAAAAGCTTCTCGAGGAATGGAATTATATCGTGCAGCAGTCAATTATCTCCTGAAGTGATCGAAGTGTCAGCTTTCCGATTTGAGCACGCCGCGTTCCAGATATGCATCGGCCGCCTCACGCACCAGGGCGGCGGTCAGGGGTGCATCGTACTCGGATTCGAGACGATCGGCCCATGTCATCAGATGGCCATGATTGGTGCGTCCGGGGCGCAGGGCGTTATAGATCTCCAGCACCTGTTGGTTGGGGATGCCCGTCATTTCAGCGGCCCGTCGCAGGTTTCCGGCAAGTTGCCGATAGCCGGCTGATTCGGCAGCCTCCGCCTGGCGGCGCAATGTTTCAGCACTGATGCGAAAATCCTCGACCGTCAACTTACCGCTGAGGACCTCTTCGATGCTCAGTTCGCTTACTGTCCGTCCACTAAAGGTGCGTACATTATCGTTGGACATAGCTTATCTCCATTCAGAAAAATTTAGTTCCATGGCAGGCTGATCAGGTTTGATCTGCTGGGTTTCAAAGTGTTGCAGCAGCGTCGTTTGAACGATGAGTCGCAGACGGGCCGTATTATCAATATTGACCGCAACGGGTGACACCGGTTTACCCAGAGCATAGCGGGCGGCATTACGACCGATTTGACGGTAGTTTCTCAGGTCCAGGTTGGGTGCCTGTGGAAAGAGCTCAAGATTTTCCAGAGGATCCAAATCGCGTTGATGGATAACCACCGTTCCTTTCGACTGGATTCCGACGGCAACACCGGAACCGCTCAGCTTTGCACCTGCGTGACCGATGAAGGCGCAATCCGCAGTACGGTAGATACGCACAATGCGCCAGGCAATTCCTTGCTCACGGACCCCTTTCAGCAAGGCCGCCAGTACATCACGTAAGTCCAGGCCAGAAATATTCCGTTTAATCTGAGCGCCAAATGCCGGACTGACTGCGATGACAATCTCCGGCTGATCGCCGGGTCCGGCCGTCTGAGTCTCGGGAAACCAGCTTGATTCCCTGTCGGCGGTTAGTTGATCGAGTAGGGCTTTCGGCTCCCGGGCCTGGGGCAAATTCTGCAGTGCCGACCATCGCTGCCCTTCGACGCGATATCCCGTCCCCGGTCCCTGATAGTCATTGGGATCGGTCAGCGCACTGAGCACTTTGAAATTATCATCAAAAATGCCCGCCGGCTGAAGATAATCGCCAATGGCCCGTTGACGTTGCAGCTCAAAGATATTGGCAGCAATATCCTGATAACCGGCATTGGCCAGCGCCCGGATCACATCGACGACGGTCAGGGGTCCACCCAGCAGCTTCTGGGCACACTCGAGGTCGGCCACTTTATCCCGGTCGGGCATATCCGCACTGCTAAACGCGGTAATGGCAGCCTGTGCTTCGCTGTCACTGACAGGAGCGAAATCAAGGGCCTCAAAAACCGCCTTTATCGCCATAACCGCTCGTTCTCTGACCTGCAGCACTGCTTTTTCCTCGACGGGAACAATGCCGCCGTCAATCTGCATGTCGTGCTGCAGTACACACCAATCATCAAGCTCACTCACATCAAAGTCGCCACCGCCAAACATATTGTCATAGCGTGGAATGGCGCCATAGCCCGAAGTGATAAAATCGGTCCCCGGAATAAACTGGAGCATCAGCTTGGCACTTTTACGCATTTCCGAATGGGAGGCCAGCGCATCGTTGCCGGTGGCCACTTCCAGCCCGAGCATCGCGGCGATAAGGTTTTCAGCCAGCACCGTGCGCACGCCTCCCGGAAGTGACTCCGGCAAGGCGATGCAGCTAATGGATCCATTCTGGGTGCCCTGGCAGCCGGCGCCACGGGTTACCAGGAGACATCGGGCTTCCAGGTAAAGCATGGACTTGCCATCGGCATGACCCATCAGGGCGACAGCGCCGGTACCGGAAGTGTAGCGGGCTTTGACCCCCCGGCTGGCATATGCCGCTGCCAGAAAAGCTTTGGACCATGGGGTATCGTCACCGTCGATGAAAGTTTTCTCTGAACCGTATACCGACAGGGTCTCGGAGTAGCTGGTTAGTCCCTTGAAGCCCAATCGCAAATTCGTGGCTTCTTCCACGGCACACTGGGTAAGGACGCCGCCGCAACCGGTCTGGGAGCCTACTAGAACAGCCAAGGCATTCAGCGGCGCATAGCGTGTCACCCCCACGGTGGTTTCTATTTCATTAAATCCGCGCAGGGCCGCTTCAGCGGCATCGGCGGCCAGCAGGGCCGGATTCTCCTTGCGGTTGGTGACATGGGCCTGATTGGCAGTTGTGCGTCGGGCGCGCATTTTGGCCAGCCCCATCATCATCTCGAGCACGTTCATCTGCCCGACGATTTGAACCAGCTTTGATGGCGTGCAGCCGCCGATCAGATCCAGGATCTCGGCACGCGGCACATTGATATCTACCAACATGCGTGCAATTTGCAGCGATGGGGTATTCATGGCCCGCTCGGCCGTTTCAAGATTGATCGCATGTCTGGTGATAAAATGATCGATGAGATCAAAATCCACCTGTTGCACCCCGTCCAATTCGGTCACGACCCCATTTTCTATTCTTAGACTTGGGGCAGGGTCGAGGGGACTGTCGGCAACGATCAGACCCTGTTCGGGCCAGGGTTTGATAAAAGTTTCCTTGTTGACGGGACGGTCGGCCAGTTTCTCAAAACGTTTGGATCGCAGGGGGGTATCTTCCATCAATATTCCTCCAAATCAGCGAGCACCAGCAGAACCGAGGTTTGAGAAAAGCCCACCGAAGCCGCCGGAGCCATGTTCTGCAAGTGGTCGCTGATTTATAAAAAGAATTTTGGTTACATGTTGCATTTAGTCTGACAGCGGTGTCGTCACAACTTTTAATAAAATTTTTCTGAGCGCGCATTTATCTGAATGGCCTGTTTTGATAAGAAGCTGCGTTGCTTGCATATCTAATCGAATCATAAAAAACAAGCCAAAATTCAGAACTACTGACATGTCTTAAAATATGATGCAAATCAAATGTCTGTGGTCGCGCCAGCAATATTGGATTTTGGACAAATCGTTCTGAATTTTATTTTTTATTTTTTATCGTATCTATTACCAAAACACGGGGGGTCGCTATGAGCCATTGGATATCGACGTTAACCCCTTCAAGTTGCAATCAATTTGTATTGCAAAAATAGGCGCAATCATTTATTCTAACGGTAAAAACTTAGTTCTTTAGGTCGGTTCAGGCACCGGGAAAATACCCGCAGTCGAATGCCATATCGTATTGGAGGATACAACAAAATGAACACACCATTCGAAGCCAGCACCATTAACGAAATGAAGCTTGTGAACAGATTCATTCGATCGGCCACCTGGGAGGGAATGGCGGCCGATAACGGTGCCTGTACCCCTGAGCTTATCAATTTGATGACTGCGCTTGCCAAAGGGGGACTGGGCTTGATCATCAGCAGCCATGCCTATGTCACCCCCGAAGGTCAGGCCGGTCCCTGGCAATTGGGAGTTTATAACGATGCCTTGGTTCCGGGCCTCGAAGCCATGGCAAAAGCGGTCCACGATAACGGCAGTAAAATTGTCATGCAACTTGCCCACGCCGGCTTTTTTGCCAATGCCAAACTAATCGGACAAACACCCTTAGCGCCCTCAAATGTGGAAGGATTTGCAAAATCCCCCCGCACAGAAATGACCGTCGCGGATATTCAGAATGTCGTCAAAGCCTATGGCGCCGCTGCCAAAAGGGCCCAAAATGCCGGCTTCGACGGTGTTCAGATCCATGCTGCCCATGGGTATCTTCTCAGCCAGTTTCTTTCTCCGGCATTCAACCGGCGAAACGATTCATACGGCGGTGACATTCGGCATCGGGCCAGAGCCGTGGTTGCGGTGCTTCGACAAATACGGCAGGCCGTAGGGCGTGACTACCCGGTGCTGGTCAAAATGAACTGTCGGGACTTTATCGAGAACGGCCTGGTGGTGGAGGATTCCCTTGAGGTCGGCACCATGCTGGAATCGGAAGGAATCGATGCCATCGAGTTAAGCGGCGGCGTATTGGTCGGAGGCAAACTGAGCCCGAGTCGCGTGGAAATCAAATCCGAAGAAAAAGAGGCTTATTTTCAGGATGACGCCAGAGCGTTTAAGAGAAAGTTAAGGGTTCCTCTGATTCTCGTGGGCGGGAACCGGTCTTTTCAGGTCGCCGAACGTCTTATCAATGAGGGCACCGCCGATTATATTTCCATGAGTCGCCCCTTGATCCGGGAGCCGGATTTGATTAATCGCTGGCGAGCCGGAGATCTAAGCAAAGCCGCCTGCGTATCCGACAACATGTGCTTTGGTCCGGCCCGAAAAGGGGAGGGAATCTACTGTCTGACGGAAGAAAGAGAGAAAAAACCATAAAATAAAATCGCAACACCAGGAAAGTCGTTCATTTCCTATTTATAAGATCGACAGAATACTTCTATAATCCAGTATCAAGCATCCAGAATCTTAGTCGATTACTGGCACAGCGCTTTTTCCAAAAAATATGACCCAATTATATACGAAATGATCAGATCTAAATTGGAAAAATCCTGCAAGTATCTTAACATCACAGCCACGTTGCTTCTAGTGCTGCTCCTGGCACCCCTTGGGCTTCCCCAGGACAAAAACGAGCAGAGTCCGGATGAAATAGCCAGA
>JARFPZ010000321.1 GCA_029288035.1 Desulfosarcina sp. | reverse complement strand
GAAAACATCAAACAAAGAAAAAAATTCTGAAAAAAGATACGAGCCAAGAATTGACTATTCGGGGTCTGTTTTCTTTAGTACCAAAGACGCTTTCTACGAAGGTGATTTAGAAAATTACAGCGAAAACGGGTTATTCATCAGGACAGCTCATATACTGCCATTGGGGTCCGTAATTACCATCGCACTGCCCTATTTGGATGGACATGTTAAACGTCAAGGCCAAGTGATGCGGGCGGATAAAAATGGCTTCGGAATTGAGCTTTTCAAGGAGGATGATGGGGCATTTCAGAAAGTCACCCCCCGTGAGATGGCGATAAAGTGAAATAGAGACACCAATATTTGATTTTCCTAATGGAAAGTCTGACTATTTAGTAAGTTGTACAAGGATTTCGATTTCTAAAAATATCCCTTGTCGCAAATTTTTCCACCCACGCTACTTTTCATCTATATCTCAGTTCAGTTCAATTCG
Source organism: Desulfosarcina sp. (assembly GCA_029288035.1). Taxonomy (GTDB): domain Bacteria; phylum Desulfobacterota; class Desulfobacteria; order Desulfobacterales; family JAFDCJ01; genus JAFDCJ01. The sequence continues at coordinate 2,840 of JARFPZ010000321.1, read as the reverse complement.
GCGGCATTCCCGGGCAGACTGTTCAGCGGCCAGGCAAAGCCTGACCAGGTTCCGGGCTTTATCAACTGGATATAGCGATCGTCCTTCTGCCAAACCGTCCAGCGCCAGTCTTATGTTTTCCTGAATTTCAAATATTTCACCCGAGGGATGTTCGAGATTGATCTGAACGGGTGTATCTTCTCCACGAACCTGGGCGGTGATTGAAAAGATTGGCTTGTCTGTGCGGTCCATGGCCCCCGACCAGATTGATCTTATGGCGCCCTCGCTGCCGGAGATTTCGACAACCTGGTGGTGTTCGAAAGCGGAAAGCGTCTGAGATACGACGCCATAAGCACCGGTCGGAAATTCAAAAACAGCCGTGAAATCCTGCGAAAGATTTTTTTGACCGGGGTTTGTAAAGGCCGTCACTGCCGTCGGCGCACCGGATGTTTCGAAGTACCACAGCATAAGATCGATGAAGTGTATCGGTTCTTCAAGGACCCACGAACCAACTTCTTGCGGGCGGTAGCGCCAGCCCTCGGCCCCGGTCCGATAAGGGAAGCGGAAGAGATTGAGAATGATGTATCTGGGGCTTCCGATGTCGCCGCGATCGATGGCGTTTTTCAGCCAAGACCACTGCTCGGAGCAGCGAAGTTCATGGATCAACGAGACGCTTTTGTCGCTTTTCTGAGCGGCTTCGACAAGCCTGTCGGCGGCTGTGACGTCGGGTGCCATCGGTTTTTCCAGGAGGACATGTTTTCCGGCTTCAAGGGCCGCGACTGCGAAGGGGACGTGAAGGTGATTGGGGACCACGATATCGACAGCGTCGATGTCGGTTCTTGCCAGAATTTCGAGATGATCGGTCGTGACCTGGCATTTCGGATGATTTTTTTGGGCTTGCCGGGCCGTGTCACGAGACTTGCAGGCGATGGCAACGAGTTCATGATCGGCCAGGGATTGGATCGACGTTGCATGGATGCTACCCCATGCACCATAGCCTATTAAACCGACTTTCATAAGTACCTCCCACGTGTGTCTATAGTTTTGTCCAAATGCAGGGTCTCCTTAATTTGCTTGCTGAAATCCTAAAATTGATATACTTAAACCGCACCGTGAGTGCAAGTCATATTACCTGAGTATTGCAACATCCAGATATTCGTCGAGGTAAATCCATGATACAACGTATCGGCGCACAGACCATTGTGTGGGGAGAGGACATTCGTGATCACATGGATGCCATTTTGACTTTTCTTGCCGCAACTGGATTCCAGGGGATTGAAACCGGAATTCGGCATTTTTCCCTTGACCGCTATCAATCGTACCGGGAGATTTACCAAAAGACCGGTCTTGCTTTATTAGGCATCCACAGCGGTGGGAAGTTCTGGGAACCCGACCAGGCCGGCGACGAGATGAAAAAAATCAAAGGTACCGTATCTTTTGCATCCCGGGTCGGATCGAAATACCTGTTGGTATCCGGAAATCCCAACGAAACGGTTGCATCGATGCAAGCCGCCGCGGCAACCTACAATGAGCTCGGGCAACGCTGCCTTGATGCCGGCATAGGATTTGCGTATCACAACCATCATTGGGAGCTCGTCAACGAGGGCGCCATCCTGAATGTTCTCATGAACGAAACATCAGCCGAGCTGGTCTCATTGGTCCTGGACACGGCCTGGGCCTACATCGCAGAGATGAGCGTGGAAACGCTGATGCGTCGCTATGGGGACCGGATTGCCTATCTTCACATCAAGGACGTCAGGCAGGAAAAATTTTGTGAATTGGGCACCGGCGAGATCGATCATGACGCTACCATTTCGCTGGCCCGGTCATACGGAATAGAATGGTTGGTGGTCGAACAGGATTATACGTCGTTGACGGCGGAAGAGAGCATGAGGGCCAATATGCGCTATCTCAGATCGAAAGGCATCGGGGAAAATGAGTAAGCCCATCAAAGCCATCGTGTGCGGCGCGGGCGACATGGCCCGCAAACATATCGAAGCCTACCGGAAACTCGACAATGTTGAGATAGCCGCTGTCGCCAGCCGAAGTATCCCACGGGCAGCCGCTTTGTCCGCGGCCTATGACATCCCGCGCTACTATGACGACATCGATGATGCCTTCGAGCGGGAACAGGCTGACATTGTATCCGTGTGTGTACCGACCGCACATCATCCGGTCATCACCACTCAGGCAATGGCAAAAGGCCTGCATGTGATTACCGAAAAACCCATCGCCCTGACGGTGTCGGCAGCGCAGGAAATGATCGCTGCGGCTGAAAAATATCAGCGCAAGCTTACGGTGGTCTTCAACCGTCGATTCAATGCGGTTTGGCAAGAGCTGACCCAACGACTTTCAATGATCGGACTGCCCCTGGTGTATAACACCCAGGAAATTCGTTCCATTCGCGCCAAGCCTGCGATGCACTCCCAGTCGGCAAATGGCGGTCCTGTCATCGATTGCTGCGTACATGATTTCGATATGCTGCTGCATCTTTTCGGAAAGGCGCTATCGGTTTTTGCCTCGGGCACCGTGTTTGGAATAAACAAGGAGTTCCCGACGGCCATCAGGGATTTTGCCGTCGATACCGCCCACATCGATGTTGAATTCGAAAACGGACACCGGGCCTATTTGTTATACGCCTGGGGGTTTCCTCCAGGCCAGTCGTATTGGCAGTATCGTGAGTTCATGGGACCCAACGGCATCATTCGGCTGATGGGTGAGTTCGGGCAGGAAGTCCATTGCTACCGCAGTGACGGAATACGGGAAATCGTGCATGATCTCAAGGAGAACGGGCATGAGACCATTATTCGAAAGTTCGTAGAATCGGTGGCGCTCAACTCAGAGGTCCCGGTACCGCCGCA
>JARFPZ010000307.1 GCA_029288035.1 Desulfosarcina sp. | reverse complement strand
GCCCAACTCAATTTCTCCACGGGATCAAGCGATGACTGGTCCAATGCCTTGACAATAACTGGCATACAGGCGGCAACCTCCATCTCGGTTTCACCCTCGTCATGACTTTCCGATATTTGGCGGATACCAGTAGACACCAGTTCCTGTCCCAAGGTCAGCACCTCGTCTGCGTACCCTGCTTCAAGGAGGTTTTCGAGTTTCTTCTTTATACCGGAATAGTCTGGTGTATACCCTTCCCCCTGCCAATAATTCTGCCAGCCGGGTTCATCGCCAATCTCGTGGATATCCCGGCGCAGGCGAGCCACCTGAGTCCTGATATGACCGGAGGTCAACTGGCGTCTGTCCGCAATATCCTGGGCCACCTCTGGATACAGCTCAGCGATTTCGTTTATGAACTCGATGAGCTGTGCCTTAGTTTTGCCTTTCACAAAACGGTCTATCTTTTCTCTCATATCCTCGGACAACAGGACTTCTTCATCAATCAATCCATCGTCCAAATCGAAATCTTCAAGCATCGCCAGGCGAGTATCATCCCGGCTTGCATTGGGGATGGCACTGTTTTCTTCAATGCGCTTGAGATAATCGATAACCACAGCCACCGCATGCTTGCAGTCAAACATATACGGACAGGTGCAGAACGAATCCGGTAAACCGCTTTCTTCCATGCTCACCTTAACGGCATACCGCTTTGTTCCGTCCACCCAGGCAACCAGGCCGTTATCTTCAGTGACGGCCAAATCACTGACATGTCCCTGGCGCTGATAATTCTTCCCCCGGTAAACGATCCTGGTTCCTGCCCATTCTTCGAGATCATTCCAGGTGAGGTCGACAAATTGATCTCGTTCCGGTTTCTTTATCGGCATTGATTTCGTCTCAATTGGCCATTGCTTTTTTATTGGTGATAGTTTTTGTCAACTGATGCCAGCAGTTTGACAAATAGTCGTTTAAATATCAATTTAATTACTATTATCTCGCCTAATTATTATATAAGCAAAAAAGATCCGAACCTGGGCAAATTTGACTTTTACGACAGATAAGACTAATTTAGTTAACACTATATCAGACAAACGTCAAATCGAGATAGGTCTATGAAATTGGATGAATTTCTGCAACAGAATACGGTGTTTACCGTGAAAGAGCTGGACCGATTCCTGTCCGAAAGGGGCTCGGGCAATCCGAACACCCGCAGATCACTGTTGACTTACTATCGTAAAAAAGGGCGCATCATACCGATCCGGAGAGGACTGTATGCGACGGTGCCGCTGGGAGGCGATCCGCAATCGAGCCCGGTCGACCCCTATCTTGTGGCTGCCAAGCTAATCCCAGATGCGGTGCTCGCCTATCATACGGCGCTGGAGTTTCACGGCAAGGCCTACTCGGTCTATATGCAGTTCCACTATGTGTCGGCAAAGAAATCTACGCCGTTGACCTTTCAGGGTCATGAATTCATCCGTGCTCCCGTGCCGCCGGCACTGGTGGCCAAGGGCGAAGAAATGTTCGGTGTTATCCATCGCAACCGGTCCGGTGTGGAAATGCGGGTCACCAACCTCGAGAGAGCCTTGGTCGATGTTCTGGACCGACCGGATCTGGGCGGCGGATGGGAGGAGATATGGCGCTCTCTGGAATCGGTTGAATTCTTTGACCTGGATCAAGTCATCGCCTATGTCCTTCTACTGGAGAATGCGACCACGGCTGCAAAAGTGGGCTTTTTTTTGGAACAGCATAAAGAGGCCCTGATGGTTGAGGATGTCCACCTGGAACAGTTGCGCAACCAGCGGCCCCGCCAAACCCACTATTTTGTGCGCGGAAAACGCAATGATTGCCGATGGATAAGAGAGTGGAACCTGATGATCCCGTTGGAGATCCTGAATAGATCTTGGGAGGAGGTGTTGTGATTTTCTCGTCATCAGAGGTGTTGCCTCTCGCAGAGGCCACTGGCTTCAGGGCGGAAATGATCGAAAAGGTACTTCACCTGCTCAATCTACTGGACAAATTGAACAGACACCCAAAGCTAAAAGGCAAATGGGTTTTGAAAGGGGGTACGGCCTTAAACCTTTTTGTGTTCGATCTTCCCCGTTTATCGGTGGATATCGACCTCAACTACGTTGGGGCGCTGAAGCGAGAGGATATGCTCACCGATCGGTCTAAAGTCGAAAAAGCTGCTCAAGCGGTCTTTTCCCGGGAGGGTTTCACCATCAAACGGGTGCCGACCGAACATGCCGGCGGGAAATGGCGCTTGAGCTATCAGAGCTATATCGGACAAAGCGGCAATATCGAAGTAGATCTGAATTTCATGTTCAGGCAGCCGCTCTGGGATATTCAGGGGGCCGATTCCCATGCGCTTGGTAATTTCAAGGCGATGAACATCGCTCTTCCCGACGTGCATGAACTCGCCGCCGGCAAGCTCGCAGCACTATTAGCACGCGGTCAGGCAAGGGATTTGTTCGATTGCCACCGAATTTTAAACATGGAAGGAATCAACCGCGAACACCTCCGTCTCACTTTTGTCGTCTATGGCGGGATGAACCGCAAGGACTGGAGAACTGTTTCAATTGCAGATGTGGATTTTGATCCCGACGAATTGGCGAGGCTGCTTATTCCCACGCTGAACAGGCGCTTTATGGACGAGCGAGCTTCACCCGCCGAATACGGAGAGAAACTCGTAAAAGAATGCAGAGCAAAACTGGAAGCAGTCCTGCCCTTTAATGATTCAGAGAGTGAATTTCTGGATTTGCTGTTGGATAAGGGAAAGATCGACGCATCGATCCTCACGCCTGACAAAGCGCTTCAAGATCGCATCCGTTGCCAGCCGCTCCTGCAATGGAAGGCCCTTAATGTAAAACGCCACAAAGGGATTGACTGAAAAAATCCACCAACGCCGTGTAAAAGGCACGTTCAATGAAAAAAGCTGACAGCAGCGGTGCAACACAGAAAAAAAACAAAGCCCCGCATTGCAGGTGCGGGGCTCTATTCATCAAGCAACCGGTGAAGAAACAGTTGCATTCTTTGTCTGGCTCCCCGGGACGGACTCGAACCGCCGACAGGGTGGTTAACAGCCACCTGCTCTACCAACTGAGCTACCGAGGATCACTAATGTGCCGCAACCGTTTGATTATACAAACAATCACGAATTTTCTACAACCCCGACCAACGTCTAAGTCACTGTTTTTACGTTAATCGGTTTCCGTAAAGTAGGAGGGGAATATAGCTTGTGGGTCCATGGCTGTCAACTTCTTTTTCCCCCTCAACCATTCTCAAGCAAGCGGGCCAACCGTGTGCTGCAAAAGAATCTTGAGTCCGATCAATATGAGGATGGTACCGCCAATAATTTCTATTTTGCCTTCGAAGAGATGTCCGACCTTACGCCCTAAAATGATGCCGCCATGCGACAAACCGCCGGTCACGAAACCGATTATAAGTGCCGGAGTCAAGATCGTGATATTTAGAATGGCAAAACTCAACCCAACTGCCAGTGCGTCGATACTGGTCGCGATCGATAAGAGCAACAGCCGGCCGCCTGTCATAGAGGGTTCAACTTCCTCGTCTTCCTCGAGTCGGCCGGCCTCATAAATCATCTTTATACCGATCCCCGCCAACAAACCAAAAGCGATCCAGTGATCATAGGCGGCAATATGCTCCCTGAAACCAAGGCCTGCCAGCCAACCGATTATCGGCATGAACCCCTGAAACAGGGCAAAGGAAGCGGCGATGGTCAGGGTCTGACGAAGCCCCATATCTTTAATGGTCACTCCGCAAGCCAACGACACCGCAAAAGCGTCCATTGCCAAGCCGACAGCTATGACAAGAATTGAAAAGAAGTCCATTGATATCGAAAAAAACGTCTGCTCGAAACGACTAAGGTGCGGGAAAGGTGTCGAGAATTTTAGTTACGGCGCGATGCAGATTTTTAAGGGCGGTCTGCTCGGGCTGATCCTCTGCGATTCGGCCGCTGCCGCTGCCGCGCCAGATCAACCGGCGGTTTTTAGGGTCGACGGCATCTATGATTATGGTGCCTTCTTCGTATTCTTGGATTTTCCGCGGGGACTCGGTGTTCAAAACCGGATCCCGATACAAGGTGCCATACCCGTAAGGGGCATAGAAATGATCTATCTTTTCTTTCTTGATCTTCTTTTCTATGGCGCCAAACCAGGTAACCAGAAAATCGGCCTGTTGGCGATCGACCTGTTCAAAACCTTTTG
>JARFPZ010000241.1 GCA_029288035.1 Desulfosarcina sp. | reverse complement strand
CACCGCCACACCGTCTTTCACCACGTACATGAGCATATTCCGCACCATGTCACCATTTCCATCGAATTGATTTTCGCCCAAAGCCCCCATCATCGGTGGGTGATAGGGCCCGATGGTGGACAACCCGATGGCGATTTCCTGACGACTGTCACCGGCAATTTCTATTGCCTTGGCCGCTATCTCCACACAATCGTTGGCAATGGCTTCAACCAATCCCGGGTCGTAGTCGAATTTTTTCTTGAAATCGGCAGCCCACTTTTGAATGTACGGCCGTTTATCTTCCAGTGAGAAATAACCGGAATATATGGTTCCCTCAGCGGCTTTGCCGGCAACCTTGATATATTCCGGATGGCCAATGCCGTCAGTACCAAGAATCTGGGCATCCAGACGGAGTTCTGCGGCCTGACGTGCGATCAGAGCGCCTTCCTTGTAATGGCCGGCGATGAACAGCGCGTCGGGATTTAACCCTTTGATTTTGGTAAGCTGGGCCGAGAAATCGGTATCATTCGGTAAAAATGCTTCCGAGGCAACCAGATTCTTTTCAGGTACCCCGATTTCCGTTAAGCCGGTTATGAAGACGTCTGCCAGACCTCTGCCGTAATCATCATTGACGTAGATAACGGCATAGGTTTTCCATTTGCCCTGATCATTCGCCCACTTGGCGATATACCTGCCCTGAAAAGCATCGGTCGGTACCAGGCGAAACGAGTAAGGACCGGCATCGGTATAGGCCTGGGCAGTTGCACCGATGGCCAATTGAACCAAACCGTTTTTGTTCATGATGGGCGCTTGGGCCAGCGCAACACTACTCGTCAGGGGTCCGACCATCATCAGTATTTTTTCATTATCGACAAACCGTTGCGCGATAGACGCACCTTCCCTGGGATCGTTTTTATCATCCGCCACTTCAATCAGCTCCAAATTCATCGCACTGCTTTTCCCTTTGGGCACCACCCCGCCCCGGGCATTGATCCTTTCGATGGCAAATTTTGCTCCCACCTCGGCCTTTTGGCCCCAGGATGCAGCCCCACCGGTCATCGGTGCGCAAAGACCCAGGCCAAGCGTATCAGCGGCCACGGCGGACATTGCAGTCCCTGCTGTTATACCGGCAACCAACACCACCATTAATAAAAGTTTTGTCTTCATGATACCTCCTTTTTGGGTTTAAAAATTCTTTTCCCCCTATTCCTCACCTAAATACGCCTTGATCACGTTTTCGTTTTGCAGCAAGTTTTCCGCCGAATCCTGCAAGACGATCTGACCTCTGTTTAAAATATATCCCCTGTCCGCAATCGAAAGCGCCTTTTTCAGATTTTGTTCGACCACAAAAATCGGTATGCCAACCTGCCTGACGTGTTGAATAATGCCACAAACCTCGTCCACCAGTTTCGGGGATAACCCCATGGACGGTTCATCCATGATGATCATTTTTGGTTTTGCCATCAGGGCCCGGCCGATAGCCAACATTTGTTGTTCGCCGCCGCTCAGGGTGCCGGCATCTTGGTTTAATCGTTCTCCTAAACGCGGAAAAAGGGCAACGGTTTGCGCCATCTCCGTCTCAATATCGTAATCATGATTCTTCCGATGGATAAAAGCGCCCATTTCGAGATTTTCCTTTACGGTGAGCCGGGCAAATACTCTTCTTGCTTCGGGTACCGGCGAGATGCCCTTGCGAACGATTTTGTGTGGACTGAGTCCATCAATTCTTTCTCCCTCGAATGTCACCTGCCCGGCGGTCGGTTTCACGATCCCCAAAATGGTTTTCATGGTCGTTGATTTTCCGGAAGCATTTCCGCCCAAAAGGCACACGATTTCCTCGGCGCCGATTTGAATCGATATATTGTGCAGCGCTCGTATGGGACCGTAATGGGTCGTGACGTCATTAATTTGCAGCATAATCCGATTGTCGTCAATTGGTTGATGAGTTGATTGGTTAAGTGGTTGCAAATATGGATCTATCCCGTATTGGCCAAATAATTGAACACTTGATGTTTAAACATTCCTAACATATTTAATTGATGACCATAATTTACCAAATCAACCAGTAAACTAATCAACGAGGTCTGTATCCTAGTCTCGCCCCAAATAAGCCTCGATCACTTTAGGATGACTGCGGACTTCAGCATACGTTCCTTCCACGATTTTTTGACCATAGTCCAAAGCAACCACGCGTGGACAGAGTTTTTTAATAAATTTCATATCATGTTCGATCACGAGAACTGCCATACCTTTTTTATTGATTGCCTGAATGGTTTGAGCCAGTTGGAGCGACTCTGCCGGATTCATGCCGGCGGTGGGCTCATCGATGAGAAGCAATTTGCCGTCGGATACCAGCGCACGGGCGATTTCAAGACGCCGTCGATTCGCATAGGAAAGGGTCCAAGCCGGATTCATCTCTACGCTGCGCAGCCGGTTGCCGAAGAGCGCCATCACCTCCCGGGCGCGAGCTTTCAGCTGCTCGCGTTCCTTGCGTGCGCTGGCCGAATTGATCAGGGCTGAAAAAAGTCCCGCTTGCGTTCGGCAGTGT
>JARFPZ010000210.1 GCA_029288035.1 Desulfosarcina sp. | reverse complement strand
TACCGCGAGGGCATGCTTCATGCTGCAACCTGATTGATGCCGGCGGCTTATGAATTGTTACCATATTGATCGGAGAGGATACTGCGAAATAAGTTCGTCCGGTGTCAATATAATCAATCCAGAGACAATAGATTGACATATCAGAATGCGATCAAAGGGATCTTTATGAAGATCAGGCAGTTTTGTTAGGTATAAGGTCGCCTCTTCATCCAATGGAAGACTGTCTATGTTATGCTGTTTCCGTTTAGTCGGGATATATTTTTCCGGTGGTTTCGGAAGTGATAATTTGCCTCGTTTGGTTTTGATTGCGATTTCCCAGGTTGAGGCAACACTGAGGTAAACTTCATTTGATGGATCAATAAATAATTTCTTGGCCTGTGGTGAAAGCTTAGGATCGTCAGTAATAATCCAGAGAAACGTACAGGTATCCAGAAGAATTTTCATGTATCATCCCCATTAAAGGAGGCCAGTATTTCATCCGGCAGCGGTTCAAAAAATGCAGGCGTGACTTCAAATTCACCTCTGGCTAATCCCAAGGGTCGGTGATCTTTTCTTTGAGGATGAATCGGCCTTATTTCTGCAATGGGGATATTCCTTTTGCACAAAATGATAATTTCACCTTTGGCCAACTCATCTAGATATCGAGAAAGGTGTGTTTTTGCTTCATGTATGTTTAGTCTTATCATAAGTTTACTTATAGATTAACTATTGAACTAAGTCAATCTTTTTTTACAATTTTTCTTAACAAAATTAAGCTCCATAAATTTGATAGCTTGAAAGCACATAATTTGAGCGCCAAAATATCATAAAAATCTTGCTTGGTTGTTTTTGGATGTTATTTATTAATTTATGGATGCCCCTGTAGTTCCCCGGTAGTTCCCGGTAATTCCGACAATTCGGGATGAAAGTCGACGCTTTGCAAGCAGCGGAAGACAGCAAACCTGGACGCGTTTTGGCAAGTGTGCAGGTTACCAGCGGGGTCTGGGACCAGGGCATGTAATCAAAGGGGTAGCTTGGGAACTGGGGAGATTCGGATGTGGCCTTACCTGCAAGGGGACGGTATCAGGGGTGGATAGCGAAGAGTGAACAAACCTGAGATAAGCATTCGGAAGTCTTAGCGGATCATAGTACCGATGGTCAGAGCAGTATGGCTGGCCGGAAAGGTGGGGAAGTGAGGCCCAAGCGACCCACTGCAGGGAAGGAGAAGCCCGGGCATAACGTTTTTCTGGTAGGGACTATGGGAGATACGCAGAAATCACAAACCATATCAACAGAAAGACAGGGAATTGCGACGCAGGTCGCTCATGAGCCCATTGGGTGTTCACAGGAACGGGCAGCGGACAAACCCACCGGTATTGGTAGGTGAGTCCTCGCTGGTTCGAATTAGAATGCTGGCAGAGGCGAACCCCGAATTGGTGTTCACGTCTTTGGCCCACAGGATCGATTTATCCTTATTGCGAAAATCATTTCGCCAACTTCGTAAAAATGAGTCCACCGGTGTAGACAAGATAACGGCGAAGCAATATACCGAAAACCTTGATGAAAACTCTATAATCTGTATCAGCGAATGCGGATGTTGTGGAATTGGTGCAAAGAAAATCGGCATGATCCTTTTTTAAAGCTCTTGGGATAGCGCAAGTATCCACCAAACACCAATTACATTTTTGTATGAACGAATTTGTTTAATTTGGAGCATCTCAAAGGCTATCTCTTCAGCACGATCAAATTCTCCCAATAGCACTGAACCGTGAACCCTGAACTCGTGAACGGTAATTCTGCTTTATTGTGTCTTGGCGTCGTTGCGGCAATTTGTTCTCCGCCTGCGAAAGCTCCGGATTTGGAATTATTCCACCAACGAATTCGACCGGCCATAGAAAATGTCATCATGCATTTGCAGGCGCTCCTTATCCAAAACTTTCTGATTAACAGGAATACTCCACTTGATGGAATCAAACAAATTAACAGGAAATTCTTTAATGATTCGTGAAACATCAAGGGGATTTACCCAGAGATCCTTGTTTTTAGCTTCTTCGATGATTTCAGGCCATTCAAAAGAAAAGTGTTTAGCAATGAATAGGGTATCGGCTACATCCTTCGGTTCCAGACGACTTACGGCAGAAAGTTTATTGGATAGAATGTTTCTCCAGCTATCGATTTTAGGAAAAAAATCTGCCGTTTTGAAGCCTCCGCAATGAAATCCCACGTCGTTGACAAAGTCTATTATCAAATGCAATTTATCTTTCAGCACCGTAATTCTGATAAAGGATTCTGCCGCGGTGCCGATTTCGATCTTTATATTATCCTGTCGGATAGCTGTGATTACACGTTGGGCCTGCTTCTTGAAATCAGGCGCTTGGTTGATAAAAAGGTCCAGATCGTCTGAATAGCGGTGATTCAAATAGCACCGGCTCAATGCCGTACCACCAGTCAGGTAAAAATCGACTTCCTGCTTCTGGACGATATTCATTATCTCGTCCTGAAAAGCATAAAGTCTATTGTAGTACGATTTGTCTGGCATATAAAAATTTCTCTTTCAAATCTTTAAATCGAATTTTATCAATTACCGCGTCACTTAGTAAATCACCCAGTTTATCGTCAGGAACAATTCTTAAAATAGTGTACCAATCAAATGTCGTTAACATCCTATAGTATAGATTCTGGATATCAACATGTCCTATTCTTTCAATTTTACCTTTTAACAGCTCGAGCAGCTGGTCCGGCTGCACCTTAACGTCCCAGTAAAGCCGTGAAAGCATATTTTTAATTTCTGATTCAGATAGCATTTTCATATTAACAGGTTAGCCTTTCACACCAAATATTATCCCCTCCGCCATAATGATTCAACCCTATATCTCAAAAGCAAATAAAAAATATGTATTGGCAAAACTCAGCATACTTTTGAAATAAATTTTACATATTTTCGAATGGAAGCGTCAAAGAATATCATCCAATGTCACAAAATGATGAAAGTATCCGGTATGTTTAAGGGAATTGACAAGGCCATAGAGGCTGATCAACGCTTTTTCAAGAGGAATTCGGTGTCACAAGCTTGATCATTGAATAATCAAAGTAAGATAGTCACAAATCAAGATTTGACCTTTTTGACACATTTATCATCACATGGTTCGTCGTTCCTCACGCATATGCAACGTCTCTTTGTACAACCTGTTTTGCACTTGCAATTTACATTTTTTTCCATTCACGATCCCAAATCCCAGAAACTTATTATTTTATGGATTGTGTCCTCCTCTCGGACAATATGAATATTGGTTTGACAAATGTTTCAATTAAAAATATATTACAAAAGTAAAGAAAATAAAAAAAATAGGAATTATAAAATATGTATGTAAAAATATCAAAAAAAGGTCAAGTCACTATTCCAAAAGCCATCCGAGAAAAATTATGCATTGACAGTGAGGGTGGTGTATTGTTTCTGGTCGAAGATGATGAGGTAAAGCTTAAGGGAATTCCTGGTGGTGAAATAGATAAATTGGCAGGAAGTCTGAATAAGTATGCAAAAAATTATGTACCCCTGGAGAAGGTGAGGGCAAGAATCAAAGGAAAAATTGCCGATGCAGCCGCCCGAGAAGGTTTATCTGATTGATACGAATGTTATCCTGCGCTACCTGCTGAACGAACACAAACGCTTCAGCCCTAAAGCCAAAGCGTTTATACAGGATATTGCAAAAGGCTTAAAAAAGGCTGAGCTGCAATCGGTTGTCGTTGTTGAATGCGTCTATGTGATGGAGAAGTTTTACGAAATACCCAAAAACGAGATTGTTGACAAACTCAGCCGGATTTTAAACATCAAAGGAATCGTAACTCCGGATAAATCTGACATCCTGACTGCTTTGGTGAAATATGAACAATCCAACGCAGATATCGTGGACTGTATTCTGGCCGCCAAATCGTCTCCTCAGCGCGTCATCGTTTCATTTGATAAGGATTTTAGAAGGTTAAAGGCAATCTGCGAAACGCTTTGAGCGATAGCGGTCAACAGCATGGGGATGTATAGGACCAGATCTTTAAAATTGACATAAAATTTTATTACCAATTATGTTGTTAAAATCAAAGATCTGCTTTTTCCCTCAATTACTTGCGTGGCCCGACGCCAGGATACCCAGGATATACCAATACTCAGACACAGAATATAGGTTGACTTCCGGCGACCATTGAGTTTATTACTCGTTTTCCAAACAATATTGATGGGATCAACGATCATGCAGCATTTTATCCCAGCCAAATCGGGGCCTCATGCGTATCGACCGCGGCATATGGCCACATTTTGAACGCCGGCAGCTAGTGTTATTCGAGAGATACGAAACTGTATGTGACACGCCGCCCGACATCGCCAGCCAAGGGTGATGATTGCCTCTGGTAAAACAAATGTTGAGTTTGGGCCCATCCGGGAAGTTTGATTTGAGGCTGCTCTATATTTCAATTATTCAGAGTTACGACTGTTGAAGGAGAAACTCAATGAACTGGTAATTATTCGCACTCTTGCTGTTTCTAATATTCGCATGTACAAGCCATGGTATTGCGAAGAACATTGTGATCTGTTTCGATCGTGCACGCTGATATCGGCGGTGGTTCTCCGGAGCGAAAACTTGCCGATATCACTTTGAGATTCATGATAGAGCGAGTAAAAAAACATGGATTAAGATTTGATGATACCAAGGTTTCACAAATTTCGGTCAATGATGACGGTCGAGGAAATATGCATCCTTACGACGGTCGGATAATACCTACGAGACCTAGACAGATATTTGTGAGGGAAAACAACCGTATGTCTAAAAGGCCACCGAAGATCCACCAGACAGTAATTAACAGGATGAGAAACTACGAATACGCGCCACAAAACCTTCTATCCTTAGACGGAGGCTATGAAATCGTTCGATAAAAGAGGGCTAATGGCGTCGGCAATCACACTATGACCTTTTAATAATCCGCAAACAATTATTTGTCCATTTTGTTTGCGGATTTTTGCCTCATCCATTTTTTTTCGGACATGTAGGGCTTTCGAGTAGGGTAAGTATTGCTATCTCCAAGAATCCACCGATTCAAACGCCAATTCATCCAAATAGCATCCAGTCTTTAATTCCAACGGCCCACTATTTAAGCAATGTGCATAGAATTGAGAGGCCACTTCGCTTGACACCCGTCTCTTATTAAGGCTATATGACCTGGCATCTTTTATGTGCGATCGATGAATTCAGATGAAAGAACTCAGGAGCTTCGCCCTAACTGAAATGATGTAAATATGGAATTCAACGCGCTTTTACTATATTAAATGTCTTGGCATTATGTGGTGTTTTGCGTGGCAAAAGCAGGAAATAGCTGCCTGATGAGTATCATCAAAAAATATATACTCAACATTCCATTTAGAAAGTATCATTTCCCGCTTTCTAAACCCAGTATTCCAATATTCCATCATTCCATGCGGCATCCAAAAGAAAATTTCCACAAAAATTACTATAACTCAAATAAGCTATAAAAATTAATAGATATTCTAATGCCACCACCCCTGCCAAACCGGGAACTAAGTGTCGTTGTTTTGCCCAGCGGCACGTTGCAAACTGAGTGGATCGAAACCAAAGAAAAGATCCAGAAGAGCAGCCGGCTGTTGCAGGAAGAAATTTACAACCGGTTTGTCGACGACGCCGTTGCCGGACTTCTTTTTTTAGGATTCTGTGATAAAAATGTAAAGCTTTCGCCTTCCCTTGAATACTGGCGGGATGTTGCCGGGCTGTTCACCCGGGAATTAAGCCGCACGCCGGATCTTGAACTCTCGCGCCACAAAGCGAACATCACCGTTGCTGAAGATCAGCTCGTCCATTTTACAAACAGTGCCCCGTTAATGCCGGGTTCTGAATATATCAGCACGGAACTGTTAAAAACGCTCTGGTCAAATTTGAATACGGCATTTTGCCGGGCAATTAAAGCCTATAAAGGTACTGTTGCAGAATTCATCCGGACCTATAGCCCGGAAGTCCATCTGGTGGGCCGGGTGTTTTTTCATCTGGTTGAAAATAAAGATGAGGATCAACCCTTTGCGTTTTTAGCCACCTATTCCACCCGCTTGAATCAACAGGGGAAATCAAAACACCTGCCCCTCAAATACGCCTTAAAAGAATATGAATCCGACCGGGACAAATTGCTGGAACTGCTGGCAACTGTCCACTTGGCCGCCGGACAAAGCCCGTTGCTAGCCCGGCTACTTGACTCCGGAGAATTGTTTCACCCCATGACCTGGTCATCGACAAAGGCCTTTTCATTTTTAAAAGAAGTTGCCGTCTATGAAAACTGCGGTATTTTGTGCCGCATTCCAAACTGGTGGCAGGGCAAACCAACAGGCGTCGGCATCAATATAAGTGTCGGTGATACCAAGCCGTCTTTGGTCGGCATGGACGAAATTTTAAATTTTGATATACGGCTGGTTCTGGGTGACATCGAAATTTCCCCGGAAGAAGCAAAACGGCTGTTGCAGGAGTCGGAAGGACTGGCATTTATCAAAAATAAATGGGTGGCGGTAGATCCTGAAAAACTAAAGCAAACTCTGAAGGCCTATGAGAAAGCAAAGAAAATGATGGCTGAACAAGGCTTGAGCCTGAAAGAGGCCATGCGGTTGCAGCTGACGCCGGAAAAGTTTTTGGATGCATCTGCTGCTGAAATAAATTGCAGCGTCTCCAGTGGGAAATGGCTCGAATCAGTCCTTAAAAAATTGCGTAACCCGGATTTGATTTCCGCAGTAAAACCCGGGCGAGCATTTAAAGCAGCGCTCAGAGAATATCAGCAAAAAGGTCTGAACTGGCTGCTTTTTCTACACTCTTTAAGGTTTGGTGCCTGTCTGGCCGACGATATGGGGTTGGGTAAAACCGTCCAGGTCCTCGGCTTTTTACATATTTTAAAATCCGGCCTCAAAAAATCAGGATCACCTCATCGGGCCAGCCTGCTGGTGATTCCGGCCTCCCTCATTTCTAACTGGGTGAATGAGATCAGCCGTTTTGCTCCCGGCATAAAATATTTTGTCGCCCATCCGGCAGCCAATTCCAAAACCAGGGATGTGGCCACAGACAAAAAATCATTGAATACCTTCGATCTTGTGATAACAACCTATGCGCTGGTGCAAAAATACACTTGGCTGCAAACCCATTCCTGGAACTATGTTATTTTAGACGAAGCCCAGGCCATTAAAAATCCTGCTACCAAACAGGCCAAGGCAGCAAAAAGCCTCTCCTGCCGGAACCGGATCATCATGACGGGAACCCCGATTGAAAACCGTCTGTCGGATCTTTGGTCTTTATTTGACTTTTTAAATCCCGGGTTGTTGGGCAACATCAATGAGTTTAAAAAGTTCTCAAAAAAGCTAAGCGGCAACCCTTCCGGTTATTTCCGCTTGCGCCAACTGATCCGTCCCTATATTTTACGACGTCTGAAAACCGACAAAACGGTCATATCCGATTTGCCTGAAAAGATTGAAATGAGAACCTATGCCGCTTTGAGCAAGAAACAGATCCTGTTGTATAAAAATTTGACCCTTGAAATAAAAGAAAGGATTGCGCGGACTGACGGCATCCAGCGCAAGGGGATCATCCTGTCTTCCCTGATGAAATTCAAGCAGCTCTGCAATCACCCGGATCAATATCTCGGAACCAGCGGATATGGGGAAAAAGAAAGCGGGAAATTCGTCCGATTACGTGAAATTTGTGAAACCATCTATGAAAAACGAGAAAAAGTTCTGGTATTTACCCAGTTTAAGGAGATAACCCAGCCCCTGGCTGAATTTCTGGCAGGCATTTTCCAGCGCGAAGGTTTGATCTTGCATGGAAGTATCCCGGTTGGTAAACGCAAAAAAACGATTGAGAAATTTCAAAGCCCGGCATACGTTCCGTTCATGGTGCTGTCCTTAAAAGCCGGCGGGATCGGATTGAATCTGACTGAAGCCAATCATGTCATCCATTTCGACCGCTGGTGGAATCCGGCCGTCGAAAATCAGGCCACAGACCGGGCCTTTAGAATCGGGCAGAAAAAAAATGTGGTGGTCCATAAGTTTTTAACCAAAGGGACCGTAGAAGAGCGCATTGATATGATGCTGCGAGAAAAGACCCGGTTATCACAGGATATTATTGCCGCTGCCGGCGAGTCCTGGATAACCGAAATGAAAGATGATCAATTATTGGATCTTTTTAAGCTGACGTTGTAAAAATCCGGAGGTGAACAATGGCATATTGGCGATTTCCGCGCTACGTATCCGTAAGTGAGAAAAGAGCCAAAGCGGAGCGAAAGCTAAAACAACTCAAAAAGAAAAATCCTGCCATTCAACCGATCGTGCTTGAAGGCACGGCGATCGCAAAAACCTGGTGGGGGAAATCCTGGAATCTCAATCTGGAGCGCTACGCGGATTACAGCAACCGTATCGGTCGGGGACGCAGTTATGTTCGTCATGGGGCGGTGCTCGACCTCCGAATCAGCGCTGGGCAGGTCAACTCCCTGGTCCAGGGCTCGGGAACCAAACCGTATACGGTCACCATTAAGATAAAGGGAATAACAAAAAAAATCTGGAAAAACATGAAAGCGGCCTGTGCCGGCAAACTGGATTCGCTGCCGGAACTATTGAGCGGGAAATTTCCCAAAACCCTGGGGGAAGTATTTACAGCGCAAGGCCGGGGATTGTTCCCGTCACCGCAAGAGATAGATTTTGATTGCAGCTGCCCGGACTGGGCCTATATGTGTAAACATGTGGCCGCCACTCTATACGGGATCGGGACGAGGCTGGATGATGATCCCGGTTTATTTTTTCAGCTCCGCAAGGTTAAGATAGATGATTTGATCCAACAAACCCTTAAAGACCAGAGCTACAAGCTGTTGGAAAAGGCGGAAAAAATGAGTTCCGGGAAGATTGCCGAATCTGATCTTTCCGGTATGTTCGGCATTGATATGGAAGAAACGATAGATCTTGATTTTTCAAAGACCCCTAAAAAGAAATCCGCTGCCAACAGAAAAACAGCAGCGACTACCGACACGGCTAAGATCCTCAATATAATCAAACGATCCAAAAAAGGACTTGATGTCGCCACCCTGCAGCAAAAAACCGGCTTTGGTGAGAAAAAAATCAGAAATGTGATCTATAAAGCATTCAGGCAAGGCATCATCAAACGCGCCGGCCGGGGAATCTATTTGGGCGCGTGACAAAAAGATGCTCACCCTTGTAATTTTCGCTATATCTGTATATGATTTCACTATCAAAGCAAAGAGCCATGGAGAATTGTGATTATTATGAATCTTGCGGAACTGCAAGAACGTATCGCCAAATGGGAAGACCTCCACGCGGACTTCAAAGAACGATTTGATTCTAATCGTGAATTGGCAAAGGATCTCGTCTGCTTTGCCAATACCGACGGAGGCCAGCTCATTTTTGGTATATCCAGCGACAAACACATTGTCGGCGTGGATGATCCGGATGGGTTATTCAGTAAAGTAGATGACATTGCATATCAACATTGTGATCCTCCGATTACAGTGGTCCAAGAGTCGCTTGATGTTGACGGCAAAACAGTCGTCGTAGTCAACATTCCAAAAGGAGACCAGCGGCCTTACCGTACAAATTCCGGTCTTTACTATATTAGAACGACATCCGGATGCCGCCAGGCATCAAGGGAAGAACTGCTGCGCCTTTTTCAGTCTAGCGAGAGTCTCTACTATGATGAGACCACCTTGCCGCGTTTGAGTTTATCAGATCTTGATCTAGGGGCCTTTGAGAATTTTCTTGAAGAGACCGGACAAGCCGATCTCGGTGTCGATCAGAAACGGCTTCTTAAAAACTGGCGACTGATGTCCGGGAATCATCCGACGATTGCCGGAATCATTTTATTCGGAAGAAAACCGCAGCAACATCTTCCGTATGCCCAGGTGAATGCCGCACGTATTCCGGGCATCGATGTCTCAATGGAACCATCAGACATGAAAGACATCACTGGAAGGCTTTTGGATGTCATTGACCAGGTCCAACGTTTTCTAAAACTTCATCTTCCAATACCCCACGAAATCAGAGGCTTTTCACCTGAAGCGAAGCCCGAACTTCCCGAAGAAGCCCTCCGTGAAGCGGTGGTTAATGCCGTCGCCCATAGAGATTACACCGTTATGGGGCCTATCCGTATTTTTATTCTGGACGATCGTATCGAGATTCACACCCCCGGCCGCACACCGAACACAGTCGACGAAGCGGCCATGAGAGCCGGCGTTCACGTGGTCCGAAATCCTCATATATATGCACGCCTTTCGGATGCAGGCCTGGTTACCAGAGCGGGAAGTGGGATCCGCCGCATCATCCGTCTCATTAAACGAGCGACAGGAGGCGATATCGGCATTGACATACGAGATTTTGAAGTTCTGCTCACGATTCCCAGACAAAACGCATCCCGAGTAGCAGCAATCTAAGTTTAAACTTCATATTCCTATTTTTTAGTACTTTCGTGCCTTCGTCCGCAGCCCATAGGGCCGCGTATCTTCATTTGACCTCAAAATAGAGACGCCGAAGCACTTGGCCATCGGCTGTGGCGATATCGACTCGCCATGGGCCTTTGTAGCGCTTGTCTGAGATACTCTTGTAACTCCAGGTCCGCCAGGAGAAAGAGCGGACATTCAATGCGACATCACTGATCTTTTGCTGGCCAAAGTAATAAATATGCCGGACCTTGGTTGGATACTTCTCGGCTTTAATCAGACTCCAGATGTAAACGCGGGGGATCGACCAGGGAAAAGAATTTTGTACGCCGGCAGGCATTCTGTCTTTTACATTCTCACAAATGGTTGCTTTTGCTACCTTCAAAACGGCCGAGGGCGAGGTTGGTTTCGAAGATGGGGCCGGTATCGCCCTCTTCTGGGATTCCACGGCAATGTCTTTACCTCCAGCAACTTCCCCGGAGGGGGTTTTTCCGGTCGGCAATTTACTTTTTGAAAGTAGAGCGCTCTTATTGGATACGCTTCGGGAAGGAAAACCGGCATTTTCCGATGCCGACGTATCGCGTGATGCCCAAGCGGTTGGATCGGACGGCGGCGATAGATTTTTCAGACCGGTCGGCATTTCTATGAACGGAGAAAGTGCCTTGTATTTCTTAATTTCTACCGGTTGAAGGGATGATGTGGACGCAATTTTTGTTTGCAACGGTTCGGCGTTTTTTCCTGTATCCGCGGTAAGCGTGGTCTTTGCATCTTCATCCGGCAGCGTTTTCATTTTCGCCACCGGAACCGGGTTTTTTTGATAGATGAACAAATGATAGAACCCGAAACCGGCCAGAACCAGGATGCCGGAGCTTGCCAAAGCCACACAGACAGTCAGCCACGTCCGCCGATTGAACAGCCGGCGATTTATATCGAATGCAGCGCCGGCGCTCTTCAGAAGTGGCGCGGTCTTTCTTAGTAAGGAGATGGCTTTCAATATCGAAAGGCCAATCGTGTTTATTGAAGCGCCGGCTGTTTTTAATGACGGGGCAACTGCATCAGAAGAGAGAATCCCGGCTTTAAGGTCTGAGACGGATGTTTTCAAAAAGGTCGCGATTTTTCTAATCTTCAGCGAGGCGTTTTTGATGTAAAAAAATGTGGACAGCGCTTTAATTAAAGTTCGTATTTTTTCCCCTAAAGAAGCAATCGGTGCCGGTTTCGCAGCAGCTTCGGGCTGTTCTATGTGGGCCGTCTCGATTTGATTCATCTGCTCCTGCAGTGAATTGTACAACTTGATGGCCTCATCTGCGTTGCTTCCGATCAATCGGGCATAAGAAGATATAAACCCTTTGATGTATGGCCCTTGTGGGAGTTTTTCGTAGTCATCTTTTTCGATGAAATCCAGATAAAATTTTGAAATCTTGGTTAATTGGGCAACTTCACCCAAACTGATATTTTTGGCTTCTCTCTCTTGCCTGAGATAATTACCTACGGTTTGCATTGTTCAGTCTCCAAAGCATCCAACCTTCTTGTATTCATTTAAGAATTCAGCAAAGAGTATGCCAGAATGATAAGAATTTGATATGATTTAAAATTATGAATAACCGGCATTTTTAACATGAACTGTTTGTTCCGATACGGACGCGGATCAGGAATGCCTTTGGAATAAAAACAGGCTGAAATGAAATTAATATATTGAAATTAATATATAAATCTAATAGGAATCTAAGGTTCCGATTTTCTACACACCAGAACTATGGCTACTATTACGGACGCGGATTAGGGATGCCTTTAGAATAAAAACAGGATAAATTGTAACAATCTCAGTAAGTTGTGTTAGTAAATGCCATCAGCTCAATAAGTTGCCATAGGTCCATTAGCATTGGAAGCGAATTGATATGTAGAAAAGAAGCAAATAAATATCATCAGTGCACCTTCGGTGGCAATTTGTACGTGTTGGTACCCAAGCTGATAACGGAAGCGGGCTTGATTGTCAACACTGATTTTAAACAAGGTGTATGAGAATCTTCTTTATTATTTCCTCACTCTCGATAAAAGATATTATTTTCATTGATCCCGATCACTTAGGATACAGTAGGGGGGCTACATGGTAAATTTTTTTATTTCTTGTATTGATATTTCGCGCCCTAAATTTTTTTCCTGCTTTCTGTGCATTTTTTCGGCCATATCGATTTTCAGGTGTCAATTTCGACCTTATCCGGATCAGGGCTTAACGAACTCATGTTCAGGGTGCTTGACCGTCAACACGGGGCAGGGGGCTTCCCGGACAACTCTTTCGGCCACGCTTCCAATCAAAACATGGGCCAATCCCGTCCGTCCATGGGTTCCCATAACGATCATATCCACATCGTCGTCACGCGCCACCTGGATGATCTCCAGAAATGTGTTTCCGGTGACTAGCTTTCCTTCTATTTTGGGGTATTCCTCTTTTAAAGCGGCGACCTGATCCTCCAACTGTTTTTGAAAAGCGACCCCCATTTTCATTGTGAGTTCAACCTCGTCCAACACGGGTTCAAAAAGCTCGGTGGATTGGGGATAGGTGATTGGCTCAACAACGTGAAACAGCTCAAGCTCCGCCTGACTCAACATCGCCAGTGTCAGCGCATATTTCATGGCATGTTCTGAATTTTCCGAAAAGTCCGTGGGGCATAAGATTTTCTTTATTCCAATACTCATAGTTCCTCCTTCTTGGATACATGGGTTGAACGGTTCAGGGTTTTGGGTTACGGTTTACGTGTTGCGATCTACGGGTTGCGGTGCGGGTTGTGAGTTTCGGGTTACATGTTGCACTTTGCGTGGTACGGGTAAAAAAGGCATAGAGCAAAGGGCATAGCGCATAGAGTAAGACATCGCTCAATAAATGGTGCAGGAGGATCAAATGAGTCGCTGGAATGACCTATCCATGCAATCTGATTTCCGGCATCTGTAATCTGTATTTTGCCCTCTCCCCCCCTGACTTCTGACCTCTGACTTCTGGTTTCTGACCTCTGACTTCTGACTTCTGTCTTCCGACCTCTGACTTCTGATTTTCGACTTCTGTCCTCTGTCCCCTGATAAACAGATAACACGAGTCGGCCGACCGATCAAGATAAGTACTGTGTACTTTTCAATCCTAATTATATATTTTGTTCTGATAAGGTTTCGGGGTAGAATTAATTGTAACCAATTGATACCCCCCGGCTCTCTATAGGCAATTCTCCGAGTGGGTTATGATTGATTGGGAGAATAAATTACGCATCAGGAGGTTAGATGGCAGAACAGATTTCAAGGAGATCATTCTTCAAAGGAGGGCTGGCGACAGCAGCCGGTTTGGCGGCCTGCAGTATTCCAGGCGCAGCAGCCGCTGCCGAACCCGATGAAGGAAAGCAGTTGGCGACACTATTGGACACCCGCAAATGTATCGGCTGTGAAGCCTGCGTTGAAGCCTGCTCGGAAGTCAATCTTGAAAAATATCCCGATCCGCAAAAACCCTTTCCGAAGATGTTCCCCAACAGGGTTCCGGTTGAAGACTGGTCCGAAAAAAAGGACGTCAATGACCGCTTGACCCCCTACAACTGGTTCTTTATCCAACATGCCGAAGTTGAAAGGAAAGGGAAAGCCGCATTTGAAACCCGTAGAAGATACAATGGCCCGGGCCAATAACCTGGCGGCAGCCATGATTGTGGCCCCCATTGCCGGAATCGCGGCGGCTGTGGGAAAATTTTACAAACGGACGAAGTGTTTTTGTTTGTCAGTCTCTACTGCCTTGTTTCTAGAAAACAGTGGACAACTATACGATAACCGCGTATAAATTCAACGAAGCGGCGCCATAACCGCAGATCATGTCCGATAATCCGCCCTGGCAGGAAGCGTGATGATGCTAGAAAGCCGCTTTAAAGAAGGAGATAACCGATGAGAGACCTATTGATGGTGCTGGGGATTGTCGGCGTCTGGATTTTGCTCCAGGTCTACATTCTGCCGAAACTGGGAATATCTACCTGACTGAAAAATTCTTGTCAGGTGACAAGCGACAATGACAGCAAAAAAAAATCCGAATACCAAAAAGATCAAAGATGAAGATTTTGACCTGATCCAAGCCATTAATTCCGGCCAGGCAGACAAGTTTCACGAGCTTGTTAAAAGATATGAGCAGAAGCTTTATAATTTCAGTTTGCGAATGTGCCGCGATCACCATGACGCCGAGGACATGATTCAGGAAACATTTATAAATGTTTTCAAATATTTAAAAGATTTCAGATACGAAACCAAATTCAAAAACTGGCTGTACAAAGTGGCGGCCAGCACCTGCATCAAGAAAAGACGCAAGTCCAAATTCGCTCCGGAAAAAGA
>JARFPZ010000201.1 GCA_029288035.1 Desulfosarcina sp. | reverse complement strand
CCACACTACTCTGTTATCGTCGGCAGCGTCAGATGTGTATAAGAGACAGACACTGCCGTGTGCCGGTTTAACTGCCTGGAACGCGCTGGTTGTGCGGGGACATCTGCAAGCCGGTGAAACCATCGTTATTCAGGGCACTGGCGGGGTTGCGCTGTTTGCTCTGCAGCTTGCAAAAACTATCGGTGCACGAGTGATATTGCTTTCAAGCGATGATGAAAAGCTTGAAAAAGCCGGACAAATGGGTGCCGATGAGTTGATTAACTACAAGAAAAACCCGACTTGGGAGGAACTGGTAGGGGAGAAGACATTTAAGGTCGGTGCCGACCTGGTTCTCGAACTCGGCGGTGGCGGGACCCTTGGCAAGTCAATGGAGGCTGCCAAAATCAACGGCCGTATCAGTCTGGTTGGCGTGCTGACCGGATTTGACGGGCAGATAAATCCATTGCCCATCTTGCGAAAAAGCCTTGCGGTAAACGGCATTTACGTGGGTAGTCGTGATATGCAGGAGCAATTTCACAGGGCCTTAGAAGCAAATAAGATTCATCCTGTTATAGACCGTGTGTTCAAGTTTGATCAGGTGAAAGAAGCCTATGCTTTCATGCAGAGTGCACGGCACTTTGGCAAAATCGTTATTGAATTGAATTCCAAATAGAGCTAAGGAGCCTCCGGCACCGCCAGCTTCTTTTACTTTCGAATATTCAAGACGGTAAAAATGTGAGATGATAAAAATCTTACCGGAACAATTTGAAAATATCCTTCCGCTTGCAGTGAAATGGGCAGAAGCCAAAGAAAAGGTCATTTTAGAACACGGCACAGCTTTATCCCCACAATACGTAGAAGACGCAAAATTAATCGGTGTGGAACATCCTGGAAAAGTCAGAATCTATGAAGTCCCGCAGATACCAATTCCCAAGCACCCTGTATTAAAAGCGGCGGCCGAAGCAACTCAGCTCATTTCACCGGCAACTATCGGCATCTCATTTGGGTATGGAATTTTCATTCATGATGATTTTTCACAGGACCGCTACACAATTGTCCACGAACTGGTTCACACAATGCAGTTTAAACAGGGAGGGCTCCCAACCAGCCAGCATCAGAAACCTTCCAAAAACCCTTAAAAGCATCGTAGCCAAATCATATCCAGATACTTGTCTCTTTCGATCTCCTCCATCGCCCTGTCTACCAAATCCATGGTGATAATTGATCCCTCCCGTTCAGCAATATTAGCCGATTTTGATAATATCTCTACCGCCTTTCTGGCATCTCCCAAAACAATGCTTGTCGGACCAAATCAACTAATTGATAATTAATGAAATAGATGCTAAACGAGGGGTTATATGGGGTCCAAGAGATAGTTTTTTGATAGCAAAAAAGTGGTTCTAAGGAAAAGAGGTTTCTTAATAAATCACAAACACATAGCTTGGTCCGACAAGAGATGTTAATTTCCAACTCCTCGACGAATTTATCCATCGAAAACCGCAGGGTTCGTTTTTCCACATCCAGGACAATGCCCGGAAAATGCTCGGCAGCCTGCACATACATATCCTGTCATAGCTGTAATTAGGCAACTGAGGCCAAAATGGTACGTCTAATGACAATGCCATCTCGAGTGCACGGCTTACATCCGTGTGTGGCATGACAGCCATGGCTGTCGTCAACAGGTTTCCCGGTATTTTTGCTTTCATAGGGTGTCTTTTCCCCCTTTAATCTATTTGAATGCGACTTGAAGAGCTATTGGTCACATGTTTCCCTTTATGCCAAGCCGCTTTGCGAGATTGTGAAGATTGCTTCGATGCATTCCAAGATCCCTGGCTGCTGCGGCCCAATTACCGCGGTTCTTATTCAAAGCTAGCGTGATGAGTTTAATCTTATAATTCTTTATTTCATCGTTTAGTGAGAAATTCTTTGAAAAAAATATCTCTTTCTTTGGAGACGGTGGCACAATTGGCAAATCTCTCCGGATTAAATCACTATCCAAGTGAGTAATTTCTAAAACGACCGGATCACCTCGCGATACGATTGATGAGGACTTGAGCACCGCCCTTGAAATGACATTTTCAAGCTCCCGTACATTGCCCGGCCAATCGTATCCGGCCATCATTTCATATGCATCGGGGCTAATGCGGATTGGTCCCAAACCCAGGCGGCGCTGGATACGTTCACAAAAGTGCCCTGCCAGCAGTGGAATATCCTCTATGCGTTCTTTAAGGGTTGGAACCCCGATGGGGTAAACATTCAGACGGTGGTAGAGATCAACCCTAAATCGTTTGTTTTCAACTTCAGCTTCAAGATCTCGATTCGTTGCGGCAAGCAAACGCACATCGACGTGATCTGATTTGTCAGATCCGACACGTTGGATTTCACCCTCCTGAGTTGCTCTTAATAGTTTTGGCTGTATCGAAAGGGGTAGCTCACCGATTTCGTCCAGGAAGAGCGTGCCATGATTCGCCAGTTCAAATTTGCCTGCCCGATCTCGGCTTGCTCCGGTAAAGGCGCCTTTGGTGTGACCGAACAATTCGCTTTCTGCAAGCGATTCTGGCAAAGCGGCGCAATTGAGATAAAGCAATGGGGCATCCTTGCGGTTTGAAGATGCATGGATTGTCCTGATCACCAATTCCTTGCCTACACCAGTGTCTCCCATAACGAGAACGGTAAAATCAGAACGCGCCACGAGCTCGATTTCACGTCGTAAGTGGGTCATCACTGAGCTGCTCCCCAGGATTTGAGAACCCTGCCGCACATGAATGTCCTGCATCAATTCATTGGCAATTTGCCCCTGTCGCTCTGCGCTCATTTCCAGTGCATCAATCAGATGGGCCGTTTGCATCTGTGCTCCAGCGAGTGCGCCAACGGCTTTCAAAAACCGCGGGTCCATGTGATCGAATGCCTCGGGGTCAAGAGCGTCGGCCGTAAGTATGCCAATGAGCTTGTTTTCCACCCGTAAAGGACATCCTAAGCAGGCGCGAATTTGGCATTGAACATCTATTCCCGCTGCCAATAGGCCATCAAACGGATCAGGCAGGGGGTTGTCAGCGGTGAATCGAACGGGTTCATCGGCATTGCAGATGATATCAAGTCGGGGATGAGAGCTACGCGCATATTCTCTGCCGAGTGCATCCGGTATCAGCCCACGGGCGGCAACTGGAATAAGCAAATCTCCATCTACGCGTAACAAGGCGGCAGCGTCATAGGGAAGAATCTTTTCAATGGCGATGAGCAGTCGCTCATAGCGATCCTTTTCCGTAATCGCTGCGGTGAGATCCAGCGCAATGGAAATCAGTGTATCGATCAAATCCATGTTGTGATTATTACAACATTGTTGTCAGTATAGCAACATAATTTTTGTTATGATTATCATAACGAGCTTTATAACCGACTGATATTTAATTTTAAAAAAATTGGCACACAGATTGCTCAAGTAATTTACTAACAAATGAATAATCTTGAGTGCATTCGGACAGAAAGGAGATGCTCGATGAATCCCATTGATGAGCTTTTAGCTGAGCATGAGGCAGTCAAAACAACACTAAAAATCCTTAAACGTATTGGTCAAGATGTAGCTAAAACCGGAAAGATTGAAAATCCGAAGCACTTAGACCAGCTATTTGACTTCTTCATCACATTCGTCGACCAATGCCATCACAGCAAGGAAGAAGCGCATCTCTTTCCGGCTTTAGAGGAGGTGGGTGTTAGCCGCGAAGGTGGACCCGTTGGCGTCATGTTTAAGGAGCATCAGCAGGGACGTGATCTTGTTTCAAAAATGAAGGCCGCTGCGCGTCAATATGAGAGCGGGGATAAAGAAGCGGCTAAAAAGTTCACACAGCATGCGAATGACTATATTGCGCTCCTGGATTTCCACATCGATAAAGAGAATAAGGTGCTCTTTCCTATGGCCAACGACCATTTACCAGATAGCAAGCTGGAAGAATTAAGGAAGGAATTCGATAGAATTGAAACAGATAAAATTGGCCCTGGCAGGCATGAAGCCTTTCATAAAATGATAGATACAATGAAAGGAGTATACTTGCAGTAAATTTATCCG
Organism: Desulfosarcina sp.; assembly: GCA_029288035.1. Taxonomy (GTDB): domain Bacteria; phylum Desulfobacterota; class Desulfobacteria; order Desulfobacterales; family JAFDCJ01; genus JAFDCJ01. The sequence continues at coordinate 1,314 of JARFPZ010000201.1, read as the reverse complement.
ACTGCGTTGGTTTGCCGATGGGCTATGACTTTGGTGAGATGAATGTTGAGATAAGAACGTGTGGCAATTTCTAACTGAAAAACAGAATCATTTATAGAGCAAACGATAATAAGATAAAAGCAAAACAGAGGTTTAAAATGCTACTGGTAATGATCCGCGGTTAAAAGATCTAATGCTGCCTGGTAGAAGATTCTATAAACATACAAGATATCCTTTCACACTGGAGGTGACACATGTCAGAAAATTCCATATTATCATCTCTTCGCTTTTTTCGACCACGCGGGGATAAATATGGCTGCAGTGAGGAAAAGATCGCTGAGGAATGGGCCGAGGTCCGTTGTGGACAGCGTGAATGGGAAGATTTCTATCGCCGCCGTTGGCAATACGACAAAAAAGTCCGTTCCACTCACGGTGTTAACTGCACCGGTTCGTGCTCCTGGGATGTGTATGTCAAAGACGGCATTCTGGTGTGGGAAACCCAGGCCACAGACTATCCGGCCTGCGGAGACGGATACCCCAATCACGAGCCGCGGGGATGTCCGCGGGGTGCGACCTATTCATGGTATACGTATAGTCCCGTCCGGCTCAAATATCCGCTGATGCGCGCCAGCCTGCTGAGAATGTGGCGCGCAGCGCTCATCGAGTACACAGATCCAGTACGCGCCTGGAAGAGCATTGCACGCGATGCCGAAAAACGCCGTCGTTACCAGAAAGAACGTGGCAAGGGCGGGTTTGTGCGGGTTTCTTGGGATGAAGCAGCCGATCTAATTGCGGCAAACCTTGTTTACACCATTCAACAATACGGTCCCGATCGTATCTTCGGCTTTACCCCGATACCCGCCATGTCCATGGTCTGCTATGCTTCGGGGGCCCGTTTTCTCTCTTTGATCGGCGCTTCCATGATCAGTTTTTATGACTGGTACTGCGATTTGCCGCCGGCATCGCCTCAAATCTGGGGGGAACAGACCGATGTGCCCGAAAGTGCGGACTGGTATGAATCGACCTACATGATCGTGTGGGGAACTAACCTGCCCATGACCCGTTCCCCGGACGCCCATTTTTTCACGGAAGTTCGCTATCGTGGGGCCAAAGTGGTTGCTGTGGCACCCGATTATGCAGAATACGTCAAGTTTGCCGACACTTGGTTGCCGGCCAAAGCGGGTACTGACGCGGCGCTTGCCATGGCCATGACCCATGTCATCTTAAAAGAATTCTACATCGAACGACAATCCGAGTATTTCACTTATTACGCGAAACAATATACGGATTTGCCGTTTGTCGTCGTGCTCGACCCGAAGGGCGGCGCCTGTGTGC
>JARFPZ010000154.1 GCA_029288035.1 Desulfosarcina sp. | reverse complement strand
TGCGGTGATGCGTGCGACAGCGTCGGACACGCTGTCAGGGTCTGCGACTGATATAGCCGGATTCGGCTCCGCCAGCGCTGCCTGTAACGTAACCCCGTTTATGGTGAGTAAACAAATAATGGCGATTACTAATTTACGCGTGGCTATTCCTCCTTTTAAATTAAAATGCCTCCGACATTTTACCATTGTTATGAATATTTAAAAGTCAATCCTAACGTTTTGACTTTTAAACGCGATGGTCTGCGCTGGTAATATGAAGTCCCTCGGGTTCGAATACTTCGAAGTCGTTTTTAAGGTTGCGATAACCCCGGTCATAGCTGGCCACTTTAATGGAATGTCCCTATTGCTCAAGATGGTTGATCATCTCTCGGGCCCTGGAAGAATGCCCGGATCCCGCACCCGTTACACCATATACGATTTTGGCCAAGATCGTCTCCTAATTATAGAATTTCAAAAATTTCAAAAATTTGATATCTTAGCAATGAATCTGGGGCTTTTCCCCTCAACATTAAGTGTCAACAAAATTATCAACCATGCGATCGACGGCAAAATTACAGAACTTTTTAAGCGTTTTTGAAATACCCGATTTTATCGAGCCATGGATCGATCGATTTTTCGAAGAAATCGAAATCGAGCTGGTCATACGGTTGGCGGACCAACCTTTGGACCGAAATGAAATAAATAAAACATTTCGATCCGCAATAAAATCAGATTCTTCGGATGCCAATTCCGATTTTGCCACCCGCGCCTATCGAAAAGGAATCATAAACCGACGCGACGACGGTCGTTTTGAACCAGCGGATTTTCACGCCCGTTTTGACAAATGGGCCATGTTTGAAGGCTGGCAAGATATACCGGATGATATTCGAAGCCAACTCAATGCTTGGGAATTGAATTATTACGAAAGACAGCATGAGGAACAAATTGCAGGCCTGAAAAAGGGGCAACCGCGGGAACGAGCCCGCATCTATCCCGAATATATTTTACTGCAAGAAGCCGAAGCCCTGTTGGACCGTGTGACGCACATTTATCTGATGCCATGCAATTGCCGATCCATGATGCAGAAATGCACCCAGTCTGTTTATACCTGCCTGCGATTTGAAAACGACCGGGGCATTGGCTGGAAGATTTCTAAATCCCGTGCCAAAGAAATCGTCCGCACGGCAAACAAAAACAGCCTCATGCAAAGCGGGGAAGTGGGAATTGCCGCAGACGGAACCATCATCGGAGCAATCTGCAACTGCTGCGCGGATTGTTGCTTCCCCCACAAGCTGGCCGAACATCGCAACGCTCAACAGCTATGGCCGCTGTCGCGCTATGTCGCCCGATATTTGAAGGACCGCTGCACCGCCTGCGGCCGTTGCATCAAACGCTGTTCGTTTCAGGCATTTACTTTCGCAGAGAAAAACCAGGCAGCAAAGCCGCAGTCAAGAATAATTCATTTCAATCAAAATCTATGCCGCGGCTGCGGAGTCTGCAGCACTGGCTGCCCGGAGGAAGCGATAGAAATGACCGGAATTGAATGTAAACAATCCCTTATAAATAAAATATTAATCGGTTGACTTCAGCGCACAAACACTGCGGGCTGCAAAATCCGGGAATCACTTGGCGTATTGGGGCACTGTGGACTCCCATGTCTTTTTTCCCAATCAGTATTTCAGTTTAACTTTACATTCAGGATTTCACCCAGTTGGCGAGTGCGGTCCCGGACGATTAGCGCGAAACTTTCACCCCCGCGCGATCACAGTACTTACTTACTTTACATTGACTGCAAAATGGCGAGATCGGCTTGCATAGATTCTGACCATACGCTACCAAAAGATCATTGATGATAATCCAGTATCGCCGGGGAAGCTTTTGTCGCAGGGCCCGCTCGGTCTGTTCCGGCGTTTTGGTTTGAACGTAGCCCCAGCGATTTGTGATCCGGTGCACGTGGGTGTCGACGCAGATACCCGGTTTTTGGTAGCCTAAAGTAACAACTAGGTTTGCCGTCTTTCGTCCAACGCCCGGCAGGCTCAGCAAGGCATCAATATCATCGGGCACCTGCCCGTTGTCCTGGGACAAAAGGCGGCGGCAAATCTTTTTGATATTCTTGGCCTTTGTCTTGTAAAAGCCCACCGGATAAATTGTCTTCTCAATAACGGATGTGGGCAGCTTGGCCATCGCCTGGGGCGTTCGCGCCAGCTGAAACAATCTATCACTGGCCGCATCGGTGGTTTTATCCTGTGTTCGTAACGACAACAAGCAGGAAATTAGAACGGTAAAGGGGCTCTCCGTATAATGACCGATCACCGGTACGCGCCATTTTTGAACCTCTTTTTTCAAAATTCGAATGGTTGCTTGAATCTCCTTGTCCTGCATCGCTCTGTTCCTTATCTATAAATTTTTTATAGCCTTATAACTTTATTTTCTTAAAATCAACTATTTGCCGGACGGGCCCATGCGTCTTTCAAAAAAGTGAAGATGAGCAGGTAGGAGTCAACCATGGTTCTCCATCTGAAGACGCGGTTCAAATTTCAAGAGAAAGCCATGACCGGCTGCGGAATTGACGAAAAAACTATCGAAGAAACCAAGGACAAGAAAGAAGATCCATCCACTGCTGTCATCCCGATCTTGGCGGGAATAGCTGAACCCACTCACAAAATCTCTAATATCGGCCGTCCCATCAATATAGCTGTATAGATCATTTCCAATTTCTGTTGTCCATTTCTTGACGCACCGTCTTATTTCTGCAATACTGATCGGATTTAAAAAAACGCAGTTAATTGCTCATAATTCTCATCATGAAAAAAATTCTGGTCATTTACTATTCACAAACCGGACAACTGAAAGACGTTGTTGATTCGATCCTGGCGCCCATTGAAAAAAACCCTGAAGTCTCCGTGGTTTATGAGGAATTAAAGCCAAAACCGCCTTACCCGTTTCCCTGGACGGCATATCAGTTTTGTGATGTCTTTCCGGAATCGGTGGCCGAGGTCTCCTGTGACCTTCAGCCAATATCCTGCGACATGGACGAAAATTATGATTTGATTATCCTCGCCTATACGGTCTGGTATTTATCGCCCTCCATTCCAGTAACAGCATTTTTACAGTCAATGCAGGCGGAAACAATAATGCACGGCCGGCCGGTTCTAACCATCATCGGGTGTCGCAACATGTGGCTGCTGGCACAGGAAAAAGTAAAACAAAAAATAAAAAAAAATGGTGCTCACCTGATTGGCAATATTGTGCTCACTGACAAAACCAACAACCTGGTCGGGGTGTTGACCATCGCCGTGTGGATGCTCACCGGGAAAAAAGACCGGTTTTTAAAATTTTTCCCGCATCCCGGGATTTCGGATCAAGATATCAAGGAAGCCGGGCGCTTCGGTGAAAATATCCTCAGGGCGGTTGCCGATGATCGATTTACACTGACTCAAACCGATTTAAATACCCGGGGTGCCGTAACGGTAAACCCCGCGCTGCTGATCATGGAAAAGCGGGTTTCAAAGGTGTTCAAAATCTGGTCTGATTTTATCCGTCAGAAGGGTGCCGCGGGCGACCCGAAGCGTAGTAAAAGAGTGCGCGCCTTTATGGTTTATTTAATTACGGCGGTTATCGTGCTGGCGCCGTTGGCTGCGATCCTGGCTTCTGTGTTAAAAATCGTCATGAAAGATAAACTAGCGACCGAGGTCGAATATTATACTCAAAACTCATTAATAAAGTCAGAATAAACGTGCTGGATTTTAGGTGGCGGCAAATGATGATCGCCGGAAATCATACCAACGGATAAAGGTTTTTAAATGGATGTTTATATCAATGACCTGGCAATATTTTTGCCCAACGATCCCATAAACAATGAAGAAATTGAAAATGTATTGGGCAAAATAAACAATATCCGCTCACGGGTTAAACGAATTGTTTTAAAAAACAACAAAATTGAAACCCGCTATTACGCGATAGACCCGAAAACCGGCCGCCTGACCCATAGCAACGCCCAGGTGGCGGCCGAAGCCGTGCGCAAACTAAACCCTTACGACAATTTTAGCGTCAATGATATTGAATGTTTGTGCTGCGGCACCACCTGTGGGGATCTTCTTTTCCCGGGTCACGGCCTGATGGTGCTCGGCGAGCTGGGCATCCCTGCGTGCGAGGCTGTGACAACTCACGGGATTTGCATCTCCGGAATGACGGCCTTCAAATACGCCTATATGAATGTGGCCAGCGGTATGTCCGACAACGCCGTGGCGGCCGCATCGGAGACGGCATCATCTTTTATGCGATCACAGTTTTTCAGTGCCCGCGATGATCTGGACACCGACCTGGAACGTAAACCCATGCTGGCCTTTGATGCCGATTTTTTGCGCTGGATGCTTTCGGACGGTGCCGGGGCCGCTTTTCTTTCCAATAAACAGAACGAGAAGGGATTTTCTCTACGGGTGGACTGGATCGAGAATATCTCATATGCCGGCCAGCTGGATACCTGTCAATACGGCGGCGGCGTAAAAAACCCGGATGGTTCCATGGTTGGCTGGAGAGACACGGAATCAATTGACCCGCAGCAGATGAAGCACATTATGGCGGTGAAACAGGATATTAAACACCTGGACAAATGGATCGTCCAAACAGCCATCGACCGGGCTCTGGTTCGGGTTATCGACAAACACCATTTAAAACCTGAGGACATAGACTGGTACCTTCCCCACTATTCATCGGGTTACTTCCGGGACAAATTTTATGACCGTATGAAAGAAATCGGCTTTGAGATCCCCTACGAAAAGTGGTTTACCAACCTATACACCAAAGGCAATACCGGTAGTGCTGCCATCTATATCATCATAGAGGAGATTTTTAAATCCGACCGGCTCCAAAAAGGGCAAAAACTGCTATGTTTCATCCCCGAAAGTGGGCGATTTTCACACTGTTATATGATGCTTAGCGTCGTATAGCTGTCCCCCCCCACTGCTCAGAGCCAAATCTTGTTTTGTTATTTCATTTTGCCTTGATTTCTTCCGGATTTGACAGAAAAATTGAATTTATATTCTGGGAAAATACCGGATTTTCGATCCATAAAGGCTCAATTAAAAGGAGATTTTTATCCATGCCCAGTGCACTCTTTACACCCATTGAACTTCGCGGCCTTACCTTGAACAACCGCATCGCAGTTTCTTCCATGTGCCAGTACGCTGCCGAAAACGGGTCGGCGGTCGACTGGCACATAATGCACCTGGGTCAGTACGCCATGGGTGCGGCTGGGCTGGTGATGACCGAAGCCACGGCTGTTTCTGAAGTTGGCCGTATCACGCCAAAGTGTCTCGGCCTATACAGTGATGAGAACGAGGCGACATTAAAACGGGTAATCGACTTCTGCCGGGAGTACGGTGTGACCCCCATGGGGATCCAACTGGCCCATGCCGGACGCAAGGGGTCGGCACATATACCGTTAGACGGCGGCAAACCGTTGGCGGCGGATGAAAACGCATGGACAACAGCGGCGCCCTCGGCGATTCCTTTCGGACCGGACTGGCATGTACCGCAGGCGTTGAGTCGTGAAGGTCTGGCGACGGTCCGGGCGGAGTTTGTAACCGCCACCGAACGGGCAGCCCGCATCGGTTTTGATCTCGTCGAATTCCGCTCGAATCCGTGCCCAAGCTGAGATAGC
>JARFPZ010000083.1 GCA_029288035.1 Desulfosarcina sp. | reverse complement strand
CCCCCCCCCCCCCCCCCCCCCCCCCCCCCCCCCCCCCCCCCCCCCCCCCCCCCCCCCCCCCCCCCCACTACTCTGTTATCGTCGGCAGCGTCAGATGTGTATAAGAGACAGGCCTGGGACCGGCAGAGCGGCGAAGCTACCTGCAAACAGCCATCAAGCATTGTGAACGACTCAGCAAACTGGTAAGCGAACTTTTAGAGCTTGCCAAACTTGATTCCTTAGATATTCGGGTAGAACCCGAACCCTTCAACCTCGGTGAACTTGCCCATGATGTGATCCTAAAATTTAAACTAAAAGCCGGTGAAAAACAAATTGCGCTTTCGACTGAAATCGAAAAAGACCTTCCCTTAGTGCATGCCGATATCGGGTTGATAGAGCGGGTACTGGAAAACCTGATTGAAAATGCCATTCAAAATACGCCTCGGGACGGTGCCATCCGTCTGGTGCTCACACCGCAAAAAGAAGATATTACGATTCAGATCAGCGACACCGGCAGCGGCATTCCGGCAGAAGAGTTGGACCACATTTTCGACCGATTTTATCAACTGGATAAGAGCCGCAAGGCTGATCAGGGCCACTCCGGATTGGGGCTGGCGATTACCAAAAAAATTCTGGAATTGCACGACCGTTCTATAAACGTTGTCAGCGCCCTGGGCTCCGGCACGACGTTCAGCTTTCAGCTCCCCGTTATATCCTCTGTCTGAATATTTTTTAATACCCCGTCCGCTTGCGGCGGGGTATTAAAAAATATAATAAAAATGTGATTATTTCGTGATGGCCCCGTGACTTTTCAGCATCACTTTTACAGACATTGTTCCATAGGCCTGCTTAAAGCTAGATCAGGACCACCCGGCTTACCGTATCCCAGCCTATGTTTTCAAAAATATCGTCAATGGGGGCAGGCCGCCGAAGTATGAACACTTGCAATATTAGACGACAGAATTACCAGGAACGAGGAAAAAACCATGGAAAAGCGTAGACACTTTCTTAAATTCACCTTACGAAAGGATAATAACTCATGATTTATATCAAGCCACGCATTATCCAAATCCTGTCAGCTGCTGCAATGCTGGGACTGATCATATTCACTGGCTACGGAGTGGGCCACGCCGACCGGGATAACCTGTCTACGGCGGTTTTCTTCGTTACATGATATGATGTCGGTCAGGCAGCCCTGGAGGGGCTGGATGGAATTAAAACGGGAAAAAAAGCTTTCACGGTTTCAAAGAAATCAACACGGTCTACCATGACCCGGCCGTCATTAAAATTGAGGAGATGGAGACGACATTGAAAAAAGCAGAGACGTATCTGGGAACCGCAAAATAGCTAGTGTTAATCTTACGCTCGAATTGTTTAAGTCGGAAGATCTACGAAAGCACTATATTTGTCATAACATATCTTCAATATTGCTCGTAAACTCTTAAAAACTAAAACTCTGATCCGAAAAAGTTTGTCAAGAGTAAATTGAGCCATCGGCGCAACCTGTCAAAGGAAAAATATTTTTTTGCGATTTCAAAATTGGTGTTCACCATTTTTTCCCTTCGCTGCGGCGACTCTATCACGTTTCTGACTTTTTGTACCGTATTTCGGTCCAGGTATCCGTCCATAGCAATTAGATCAAATTCCTTGGGTTCAATATCGCTTACGAAAATGGCGTAGCGATTGATCAACAAAGGTTTTTTGAAATAGACGGCTTCCAGAAAGGCGTTGCCGAAGCCTTCGTAGAGGCTCGGATAGGTAATAAAATCAGAATGGGGATATATATCCCATAAGGTATATAAATCCTTGCGATTTACATCCGGGTTCAAGGGATCGGAAATCCTCAGGTTCAAGGTGCGGAGGTCCACGCCCCGATCCCTGGCTTGATCCTTCAACCATTCGGCATATTCATGACCCTCATCGCCCGCTTCGTGGGAAATCACCAGCTTGTACCGCGGATCGCCCAATTCTTCGACCAACTCAATCGCATGTTCTATCCCCTTGCGCTGAACCACTCGGGTGGGTTGCAGTATAAGAACATCGTCCGGCGTCAATCCGATGGTTTTACGGAAGTCCTTTGACTTTTCCCTATCGACATCCGGCGGGTTTTCAAAGTCCAGTACATTGGGAATAACGATGGATGTGATGCCGGTTCGCAAGGCCAGTTCTTCTTGGGCGGTGGAATTTATGACCACATGCTCAATGTTTGGCAGACTTGGCGGAAAAGCCATGCGCAGGTAATCTCCGACGGCATTGACTGAAAATCGGGTCCGCTCCCAGTAAAAGTCATGATGGTGGGCAATGGTGGGAATCTGGGTTTCGGCGATAAGTTCGGTTAGAGCGATACCCAGCGGTATGTGCATTGGAATGGTTAGAACATTCTCTGTAACCAATAGATCGATATTGAATGTTTGGATGAATTCGGTGAGTTGCTTTTTCAAATAGGACTTTAATTCGTAAATAGCATCCGTTACACTAGGGTCGCGTCGTTTTTTTCCAAAAATTTGCTTGTCGATCCAACGATTTTTTTCATGTTGAAAAAATGCTTCGGGGACCAGAAAGCTGTGTTCCGGTTTGCGGTCCAATAGACCTGCAAACCAAAAATAATTGTGTCCCATGCTCTTTAAAACCTGAGCCCACTTGCTGGCTTCCAAGGTAACCCCGTCGGTGCCTGCAAACCGGGTGGACACAAAGCCGATATTTTTTGCCATCTTTAGAGATTAGCCTCCTGTATCTAACAAATTGTATGCAGGGAACTTAGTAATTATCATCAAGCCGTTTGTCAAATATATTTAAAGATAATTATTGTTGACAAACGATGTTCTGCTGTTAAACTGGTTTTCAGGTCAGCTGCCTTAACCGCAACTTGCTGACCCCACCTTCTTTGAGGCAGTCTGTATCCCCGCAGGCTGCCTTTTTTATATGGATCTTGACTTATTCCGCAGTTTGGCTTCGAATTGGTTTATTGGGCCCATTATCTTTACCCGCTTCCCCTGAAACCCAGAATCAAAGATACTGAATGATGATTTTGAAGAAAATGCCGCTCACCTTCGTCCGAAGGACAGAATTGTCTTCAATGATTATGAGTATGGGGGCATCAAAAACCCCCACAAGTCATATGGGTATTTAAGAACATTGGAAATGGCCGAGATTATCGATGACTTTTTGAACCCTAAGGAATGATAAGTTGATCCAGATGTTATTCCTCTGATTCTCGAAAGATTTTGGCTACAAATTCAGCTCTCCTCTTTTTCGTTGAATTAGATAGGCTGATGGATAGGCTCTTGCAGACTGGTTGCTGTCGGTGATTCGCCGATTTCCTCTTTGAAGTCGTCAAGAGATTCGCTGACGGCCACCGAGTCTTCGAAGCCGGCAACGTGAAAAAGGGCATCACCTTTGTGGACCAGCGGCAAATTCATACGTCCGATGACAATACCGGAAACCGGTGAAATCACCGCGGTTTCATGTTCATCAAAAGGATCGGCGATTTCGCCGATTTTTTGGTTGGCTGTGATTTTACCGCCCAGTGAAATCTGGGTGCGCAGAATTCCACTTCCCGGCGCCCGCACCCAGCTGGTAGCGCTGGCCACCATCGGCTGGATGCGAGATTTTCTAATCGTTCTGGACGTCAACATGCCGATGGAACGCATGACGGCCAGTATGCCTTTCACGCCGGCACGCACGACAAATTCGTCGAAACGCAACGCCTCACCGGCTTCGTAGAGCAACATCGGGATGTCTTTTTCTTCCACGGCCTGACGCAGCGATCCGTCTCGCAGATCAGCGTTCAAAATCACCGGGGCCCCAAACGCAAATGCGACCTTTTTTGTTTCCGGGTTATTTAGACAAGCCCGAATGTGGGGAAGGTTGACACGATGATGGGAGCCGGCGTGCAAATCAATGCCGTGGGTGCTATTGGCAACAATTTCTTCCATAAAAATGTTTGCCAGGCGGGATGTCAGGGAGCCCTTTTGAGATCCGGGAAAAAAGCGGTTCAGGTCGCGCCGGTCTGGCAGATACCTAGTATTGTTGATAAAACCATAAACATTGACAACCGGTACCGCAATCAAAGTTCCTCGCAGGCGCTGCAGGATCTTCAGCTTCAATAAACGGCGGATGATCTCAACCCCTACGATTTCATCGCCGTGTATGGCGGCGCACACAAACAGGCGCGGACCGTCCTTTTTGCCCCGCAGAACATGGACCGGGATAGTCATTTCCGTATGCGTGTAAAGACGTGCCACCGGAATGTTGATGGATCGTCTCTGGCCGCTAGCGACCTGATTGCCGGCTATCTTTATTTCCTTTGGCATACCCTTTTAATTCAACCCTTTCCCCTGGTGCGGGTCTTGCCCGGTTTGGCATTTTTTTCGATAAATTCAATGATCTGACCGGCCACATCTTTGCCGGTGGTTTTTTCAATGCCTTCCAGGCCCGGAGAGGAGTTTACCTCCATGACAACCGGGCCATGATTGGAGCGCAGCATGTCGACCCCGGCCACATTGAGGCCCATGATTTTAGCGGCCCGGACCGCTGTTGAACGCTCTTCCGGGGTTATCCGAATCGCGGTGGCTTTTCCTCCGCGATGGATATTGGATCGAAATTCTCCTTCACCGCCCTGACGCATCATGGTGGCCATCACCTTGCCGCCGATTACGAAACAGCGGATGTCGCTGTTACTAGCCTCCTTGATATACTCCTGTACCAGGATATTGGCTTTGAGGCCGCGAAAGGCTTCGATGACGCTCTGGGCGGATTTATGCGTTTCGGCCAACACCACACCAATGCCCTGGGTGCCTTCCAGCATTTTGATAACCAGCGGAGAGCCGCCGACCATGCTGATCAGATCGGAGGTGAATTGGGTTGAGTGCGCAAAGCCGGTTATTGGCAAGCCAATCCCTCTGCGGGCCAGTAATTGCATGCTGCGCAGTTTGTCCCTGGACCGACTGATGGCCACCGATTCATTGACGCAATAGATATCCATCATTTCAAACTGTCGTACGACGGCCGTTCCATAGAAGGTAATCGAGGCACCGATCCTCGGGATGATGGCATCAAATCCAACCAGTTGCTCACCTTTGTAATGAATGGCGGGATGGTGAGAGGTGATGTTCATGTAGCAGCGCAGCGGGTCGACAATATGCACTCCGTGACCGCGCTGGATGCCGGCTTCTTTTAGCCGGCTAGTAGAATATAAGCTTTCCTTTCGTGAAAGAATACCAATTTTCATGATCTACCTATTAGTTTTTCTTTATAATTGGGTAAATTTTTGACAATTTACGGCCGGTTAGATAGGATTTTGCCGGATCAACCAATAGCGGGCCGGTGACGGCAGCCCGACCCAATAGCATGCGAAAGCGCATCGATCTTCGGTTGGTCAGCGTCAATTCGATCGGCCACCTGATATCTCCCAAAGCGACAATAGTCTGGATGACATAACGCTTTTCGTTTTGACCGTCGGAACTGGTCACGCGGCGCCGATCGACAACATCCGCCACGCAGCAGACCTCGATATCATTTCGTCGTTGCAGCGGATGAACGGTAAATTTCACTTTTAGCGTTCCGTCCTTCTCGAACGGCTCCAGCCCAAAGGTGTGCAGCGCCGAAGTACGGGCCCCCGTATCGACCTTGGCCTTAATGGCCTGGATGCCAAGATCCGGCAGGGCCAGCCACTCCCGCCAGCCGATAACCATCTTTTTCTGTTTCAACTTGCTCGTTTTCCTTAACAAAAAATGAAGTTCCTTTTGAAAAGTTCCGATAAACTCGACCGCCGAATCAACTCTGATGGATATCAGCGACCCTGTCTGTATTAATTATTTTGATTTTACCTGATAATCAAGCGTTAATCTAAAGAACCTCATTCATTCGTATCAAGTCATCTTTCTTACCGATCAGGACGATAACATCTCCGGCCTCCAGTGTTTCCAAGGGCATGGGATTGAAAATCATCTCGCCGGATAACTTCTTAATCGCGACGATGATGACGCCGAATTCCTGTCTTAACCGGCTGTCTATCAAATTTTTTCCGACGAACCTGGATTTTGAATCAATTAGGGCTTCTTCCATGATAAGACCGAGATGGTTTCCCTTGGTGGCAATGTCGATAAAGTCCACCACCGTTGGTCGTTTCAGAACATGCGCCATTCGCCTGGCACCAATCATATAAGGTGAAACAACTTTCGTCGCGCCGGCTTTTTCTAGTTTTGCTTCATTTTTTTCTTCCGAGGCCCTGGCCAGTACAAAAATATCCGGTCGCAGTCCTTTGGCGGTCAACGTAATAAATACATTGTTGGCATCGGAGTTGACCGCCGTCACCAGGCCTTTTGCTTTCATAATACCCGCTGCTACCAAAGCCTCCTCCGATGTGGCATCCATTTCGAGGAAGAGATACTTTTCGGCCGCGAAATCCTCAATCACCGAAGCATTCTGTTCGATAACCACGAAGTCGATGTTTTCTTCATATAATTCCTGACAAATGATTCGGCCAATTCTACCAAATCCACAGACGATAAAGTGATTTTTTAAGTCCGCCATTTTTTTTTGCAATTTTCTCCTCCCGAAGATTTTGCGGAGTTCGCCTTCAACGAACCATCTCACGATAACCCCGATGGTGTAAGTACCGGCACTGATACCCAAGACGATAACAACGAGGGTAATGCTTCGTCCCACCACAGTGAGAGGTCTGATTTCGGAAAATCCAACTGTGGATATGGTAATGATGGTCATATAAAA
>JARFPZ010000676.1 GCA_029288035.1 Desulfosarcina sp. | reverse complement strand
GACCATTCTCGAAGAACAGGCCGTAATCGCCCACACCGTGGCGTTGAAACATACCATCCTTTTTCCCTTTGTTACCTTGGGCAGTCTGATCAATTTTTGTGATTGTTTGATGGCCGGTGGTACCAGCCGAAAAAATCACAGCGAAGTCGGCAGCTCTTACATTCATTTTAATTTTACTCCCAGTCAAGACAAGGCCACAGCATCCTTAATCGGTGATGTGCCAAGAGGGGTGATGTTGAATCAGAAACCCATATTTCTCGGTGGACAGGGGGGGCTTGTGGGTCCCTGCCGGTTGAATTTCGGCCTTACCGTGGCGGCCGGCACCATCGTCCGCAAAGATGAGATCAGAAGAAACCGGCTTATTTTCGGTAGAGAAGGGAAGGGGGGCAGTATCCCATTTGAACCAGGCCGGTACCACAGCAATAAAAGAATCATCATGAACAACATCATCTATATCGGTAATTTGATTGCGTTGCAGCAGTGGTATCGACAGGTACGAACGTTATTTATATCAACAAGATTTCCCGAACCCCTCTTGTCGGGTCTTAAGAAAAATATCCAGCTAGCGATTGAAGAACGAATCGAAAGGTTGAAAACGGTATGCTTGAAAACGCCGCTGGAAACCGGACGACAGAAGCCCGGCATATCCGAATGCTGGCCCCGATTGAATGAAACCTTGAAAGCCCATCAGGAAAAAAAAGGAGATACGGAACTTAGGGATAAATTCCTTGAATATGTTTCCAGGAGCATATCCATGACCAACAAAGACTACATTGCTGTCATACAGGAACTTGCTGCAAAGGATTCAGAAAACGGTGTGCGATGGCTCCAGGGGATTGTAGACGGTGTCACTTCGGAAGTGCAACGCATCATGCCGGCGATTGCATAATAAATATTATCCCGTTAAGGAAATCAAATGATCAAATCGATTGGATATCAATAAATTAACTAGTGAAATTTTAGTATTGCTTAAACAAATATTTTCGCCGGTCTTTACGTCTACGGTGAACTTTTTTAAATTACAGCAAAGGGAAGTTTTATGGGAACGTTATTCGGAACAGATGGTATCCGCGGACCTGCCAACCAACACCCGATAACAGCGGAGATGGCGATGCGGGTTGGCAGGGCGGTTACCACGATTTTCAGAGCTCACAAGAGAAATACAAAAATCATTGTTGGCCGGGACACCCGCTTGTCTGGACACATGCTGGAGGCTGCCATGGTTGCCGGTATCTGCTCGGCGGGAGGTGATGCCTACCTGACCGGTGTCATTCCCACCCCCGGCGTGGCCTTTACGGCATCCACCACAAAAGCTGATGCAGGCGTCGTGATTTCAGCCTCTCACAATCCCTTTTATGACAATGGGATTAAGCTGTTTCGAGGAAACGGCCACAAGCTTTCCGATGAAAAAGAAGATGTTGTCGAAAAACTGATATTGGATGAGACCTCGACCGAACGGTCCCAAATGATTCCTGAAACCGGCGCGGTGATCATCCTAAATGATGCCTGTAAAAATTATATTTCGTTTCTTAAAGATACCTTACCAGCAAATTTTTCACTAGATGGTTTTAAAGTCGTGCTAGATTGTGCCAATGGTGCGACCTTTCGTACAGCGCCCCCATTGTTTTCCGATTTAGGTGCCGAGGTGGTCGCCTTGGGCGTTGATCCGGACGGTAAAAATATTAATCACCAGTGCGGATCCGAACATCCCAAAGGCCTGATTCGTGCCGTCCTGGAAACAGGGGCTGACATCGGTCTGGCGCTCGATGGAGACGGTGATCGATTGATTGCCGTGGATGAAAGGGGCCAAATTTTATCTGGCGACCACATCCTTTTGATATGTGCTAATTTAATGAGGCGTCAGGGGCGTTTAAGAAACCACTGCGTTGTCAGCACGGTGATGAGCAATCTGGGGTTGGCCGCTGCGCTTGATAAAATGGGAATACGCCATGAAACGTCCAAAGTCGGTGATCGCTACGTGATGGAGAAAATGACTGATTGCGGAGCGGTTATTGGCGGGGAGGACTCGGGCCACATGATATTTGCCGATTGCCACACCACCGGAGACGGCAGCTTAACCGCCCTGAAACTGCTCGAGGCCATCCGGGTTGAAAACGAACCACTTTCGGAGTTAAGCAGGTTGATGACCCCTTATCCCCAGGTTCTGATCAATGTGGAAGTTCGCAGCAAACCGGATATTGAATCCGTTTCGGAAATCGCCGATGCCATCGAATCCGTAGAATCCGAACTGGAGGACAAGGGCAGGGTGCTCGTCCGTTATTCCGGCACCCAGCCCATTTGCCGTATCATGGTAGAGGGACCCAGCAAAGGTGATACTCAAAGATACTGCAAGCAAATATCTGATATAATTTGTAAAAATATTGGAGTCTAATGGTGGTAAAATTTAGATCTGGGAAACCCAAAAACCGGATCGTTCAGTGGTCAGGAGAAACAAGCTCCCTGTGCTGAATTCCTGAACACTGAACACTCAAAGCATCTATTGACTGCATTATCCAATAGAAATTTGTTTAGAGATTTGGTCAGACAATTGGTTTAATGCCTGAGTCTAGTCACGGCCACTACCGAAGATTCTCAACAGCATTAGAAAGAGGTTGATAAAATCCAAATACAGTTTCAGTGCACCCAAAATTGCGCCTTTTCTAACAACTGCCGCTTCGACACCATCCGGCTGGGTCATGGCCATGGTCTTGAGGTGTTGGGTGTCATAGGCGGTCAGACCGACGAAAACAATGACGCCAATGTAACTGATAATCATGCTCATGGCAGAACTACGGAAAAACATATTGACCACTGAGGCAATGATGATGCCGATCAATCCCATGGTCAGAAAACCGCCCATGGAGGTCAAGTCCCGCTTGGTGGTCCAACCGTAGATGCTGCAGGCAACAAAGGTGCCCGCACAGATAAAAAATGTTGAAGTAATTGATGAAGCAGTATACACCAGAAATACAAACGCCAGCGTCGCTCCATTTAAGGCTGAATACAAAACAAACAGCGCCGTGGCAGTGGATGCCTGCAATTTTTGAATCCGGGCGCTGATGATAAAAACTAGGGCAAGCTCTGCAATGATCAGGCCGAAAAATAAGAGTTGATTACCGAATATCAGCTGGACCAATTGGGGGCTGTTGGCAACATAAAACGCCACCAGACCGGTAAGCCCCAGGCCGATCGCCATCCAATTGTACACGCTGCGGATAAATTCGTTGACCCGAACCTGGACTTGAGTCTGCTGCTTAAGGGGTACTGATTCCATGTTTCCTCCTCGATGCAATTAAAAGATTAACTGTCTTATTTATGACGATAATATAACACAATCATCGCTTTTTTCAAGATTAAGGTCTCAAACTAATATGAAACCGGAACAAATTTACCAGGAGCTTAAGGATCTGGCAGAAAAGCTTGAGATCAGCGTTTCCGAACAAAACCTTAGAACGACCAGTATAAAGGTAAAAAGCGGTTTGTGCAAGGTCAAGGGCCAGAATCTGTTTATCATGGATAAACACAAGTCGATCCACAAAAAAATTGACATCCTGGCGTCTCAACTGGCGAAATTCCCCCATGAAGACCTTTATATAATGCCGACAATTCGTGAACTATTGGAAAAGAGGGGTATTCAGAACCTGAAAGACGCAGAGATTTCCAGGGCTGACTGAAAAGTTTACATAATATATCTTATCAGACGTTGTTTACATTATTTGCGCTCCAAGAAAAGCTATCCATGCAAATCTCAGACGCCGGCAGTCGGAAAAACATTTATACGGTTTCCGAACTCAACGCGAGCATAAAAAATTTAATCGAAGATAATTTCCCATTTGTATGGATTTTTGGAGAAATTTCAAATTTCCGCGTCCCGGCCTCGGGCCATTTTTATTTTACGTTAAAAGATGCTGCATCTCAAATTAGCAGCGTTATGTTTCGGGGACAGCAACGAAATTTGAAATTCGAACCCGAAGATGGCCTGAATGTCACCGGCATGGGACGTATCAGCGTCTATGAACCCCGCGGCACCTACCAGATAATCCTGGAGTATTTAGAGCCCTCAGGTGCCGGAGCTTTGCAAATTGCTTTTGAAAAACTTAAAACCCGTCTTTTCGCCGAAGGTCTTTTTGATGAAGCTCACAAAATCCCTTTACCTTTTTTACCATATAATATCAGTATTATATCATCACCATCGGGTGCTGTTGTCCATGACATCCTGCACATCATCAACCGTCGTTTTCCAAATATAGCCATCCGGATTATCCCGGTAAACGTTCAAGGTGACGGCGCGATCGAACAAATTGTTGATGCACTGGCGTGGCTCAATGTTGCAAAAGACGCTGATGTCGCCATTTTGGCCCGAGGCGGCGGGTCTCTGGAAGATTTACAGGCCTTCAATTCTGAGCCCGTCGCCAGGGCGATATTTGCCTCCGAAATCCCAATAATTTCAGCGGTAGGTCATGAAACCGATTATACGATTTCAGATTTTGTGGCTGACCTTCGTGCCCCCACACCATCTGCCGCCGCTGAACTGGTCATTCCGGAGAAATCCGAACTAGAACAGCGGCGCAAGGATCTTCTCAAAATATTACAAATTAGAATTACTAATTATTATAGATACTTAAAAGAAAAACTGAATGAAAAATCTAAGCATCTGATCGATCCCCGGCGAAAACTTGAAGATGCATGTCTGAAGGTGGACGACCTTACCTTGCGCTTAAACCGGACGCTGATGCGTCGGATCCTGCGCGAACGCCAGCATTTAGAATTTTGGGATGATAGACTAGGTGCCAATAATCCGATTTATTTATTCAATGAAATTAAATTAAAACTTGATAAAGACTATTATAACTTATTTAAAACATATAAAATATATATAAAAATAACTCGAGTCAAACTTCAAACGCTAATGGCAAAATTGCAGGCCCTGAATCCGTTGGCCATCCTTGCACGGGGATACAGTATCACCCGTACCATTCCCACAAAAACCGTGGTAAAAGACCCTGGGTCGGTATCGCTGAATCAGGACTTGGAAATCACGGTGGCCCTGGGCCGGCTCTATTGTCGCGTAAAAGGAAAATCAAGCGATGGCTAAAAAAACCTTTGAAATGGCAATGAAACAACTGGAGCAAATCGTTCAAGATCTTGAAGCCGGTGATATGCCTCTCGAAAAGGCAATTAAAAAATTCGAAGAAGGGATAAAAGTTTCAAAGTATTGTTCTGAAAAATTGGACGAATCCGAAAAAAGAATTACCCTACTGATGCGGGATTCGGATGGCAACAATGCATCCGAGATACCCTTTGTAATGGAAGATGAGACCTCCGAGGAAAACAGTGACACTTGAATATTTATTTTTAAATGGAGTTCAATTGCGTGAGTCTTTTAGAAAACATTGATTCCCCTGCTGATTTAAAAAAACTTTCAAGAAAAGAACTTCCTATTCTGGCGCAAGAAATCCGTAACGTCATTGTCGAGGTCGTATCGAAAACCGGCGGCCATCTGGCCTCAAGTCTCGGTTCGGTGGAACTGACCATTGCCATCCATTATGTCTTTGACACACCGAATGATAAGCTTATCTGGGATGTCGGTCACCAGGCCTATGCCCATAAGCTACTAACCGGCCGTCGCGGTCAATTCCACTCCCTACGGCAGTTTAATGGTATATCCGGTTTTACGCGCATAAAAGAAAGCCCCTATGACACGTTTACCACCGGTCACAGTTCCACCTCCATATCGGCAGGCCTGGGCGTGGCCCATGGCAAGCATTTAAAAAAAGAGTCCTCAAAAGTAATTGCTGTGATCGGCGATGGATCCATGACGGCCGGAATCGCCTTCGAAGGACTTAATCAAGCCGGCGATCGATTTAAAAATTCGCAACTGATTGTGATCTTGAATGACAACGATATGTCCATATCTCGAAATGTCGGCGCCCTCTCCTCCTTTCTAAGCCGAAAGTTTTCCTCCAAGCGGCTTCAGGAAGCCAGAAAAGATTTCGGAGATTTTCTGAAATCTTTGCCTAAAATCGGAGATGATATTTATCAAATTGCTAAACGAACAGAGGAGTCCTTTAAAACCTTCACCACACCGGGCATGTTGTTTGAAGCCTTCAATTTCGAATACTTTGGGCCAATCAATGGGCATCGATTAAATCATTTGATTGATATTTTAAACAACATAAAATATTTAAATGAACCCGTCTTGCTTCATGTGACCACTCAAAAGGGAAAAGGATATCCCCCGGCAGAAAAAAACCCCGTCTATTTTCATGGATGCAGCTGTTTTGAGATAGAAACCGGGAATTGCCTCGATCCTAAGAACCCGGTTGCATCCTACACGGAGATTTTTGGCCGAACGATGGTTCAGCTGGCCAAAGAAAATGAGCGCATCGTTGCCGTTACCGCCGCCATGCCCGAAGGGACCGGATTGGCCGAATTTGCCCAAAAATATCCGGATCGATTTTTCGATGTTGGCATTGCTGAACAACACGGGGTTACCTTTGCGGCCGGCCTGGCCACCGAAGGCATGCAACCGGTCATCGCCATCTATTCTACGTTTCTGCAGCGGGCTTATGATCAGATTTTACATGATGTCTGTTTGGAACGACTGCCGGTAATATTTGCCATTGATCGAGGGGGCATTGTCGGCGAAGACGGCTCTACCCACCACGGGCTTTTTGACCTGTCCTACCTCAGAAGTCTACCCAACATGGTCGTGATGGCTCCCGCAGACGAAAATGAATTGCGCCGCATGCTGGCCACCGCGCTAGATTATGGCGGACCGATTGCCTTTCGTTATCCCCGAGGCAGTGCGACCGGTGTACCATTGGATGAAGCAATACACCCGTTGACCATCGGAAAAGGGCAGGTTCTTACCAAAGGAGATGATGTTCTCATACTGGCAATCGGCAGGCCGGTCGGGGACGCTCTAGAAGCCCGCAAACTTTTACTGAATCATGGTATTTCAGCCACGGTCGTTAATTGCAGGTTCGTCAAACCATTGGATGTGGATTTGGTTTGTGCACTCGCCGAAAAAATTCCGCGAATTATCACGATTGAAGAGAATGTTCGCCAAGGCGGATTCGGCAGCGCCGTACTGGAGACAGTCAGTGAAAACGACATCACCGGTGTTCACATGGAGCGTATCGGTATCGCCGATGTCTTTGTCGAACACGGACCTCAGAAGGTATTAAGATCCGAGTACGGCATCGACGTTCCGGATATTGTGCGGGCAGCCAAGCGTTTGATGAAGGTTGCTTAAATATAGTTGAGACAAGACGGAATTGACTAGTGAAATTGATGGTTTTTATATAATTGTCCCGCCATCGGCGGACCTTAAATATTCAATATTCAATTGACAATATTCATTCATTCGATTTGTCGACAAAAAAACAAAGACTGGACGTGCTGCTGGTTGAAAGACGGCTGGCCCCGAGCCGCCAGCGAGCTCGTGCCATGATCATGGCCGGAAAAGTGTTGGTGAATAGCCGGCCCGTGACCAAAGCGGGTTTTTTGGTTCCGGCGACCGCCGGCATTGTGCTAAAGGAAAAGGATATCCCCTATGCCAGCCGGGGTGGTTTAAAGCTTGAAGGGGCCTTACATCACCTGGAATTGAATCCGGAAGGCTGTATTTGTCTGGATGTTGGCGCCTCCACCGGAGGATTTACCGACTGCCTGCTGCAACACGGCGCCGCTCGTGTCTATGCCGTTGATGTCGGATACGGGCAACTGGCATGGAAACTGAGACAGGATCGACGGGTGGTGGTGATCGAGCGTACCAATATTCGGTATATGGCGGCTGAAGCGATCCCCGAACCGGTTGATCTGGCGACCATCGATGTGTCCTTTATTTCCCTGAAAATCGTCGTTCCTGCTGTCTCTGCTTTCATGGGCCGAGGCGCCCGAATCCTGGCACTGATAAAGCCCCAATTTGAAGTCGGTCGAAAACAAGTCGGGAAAGGTGGGGTTGTTAGGGATGCAACGCTTCACAAGGAGGTGATCGAACACTTATCGGCATTTTTTCAAGCCAAGGGATTAATATTGGTGGGAGTGCTGCCGTCGCCCATTCTGGGGCCCAAAGGAAATCGTGAATTTTTTATCCTCCTGGAAAATCAGTGACCACCAGCAGAGCTGGGCGTCTGAGGAAGGCCCCTCGAAGGGGCCTACTGGTGGTCGCTGATTTTTTCGGATTTGACTTGATTTTTGAGCTTGCTTTTTTTCAGTTTTGCGGTTAGAAATGTTAGCTTAAAATTTGCCAAGCGCAGCCATAACCCAAAGGGATCGATTAAGAGAGGAGCTTAGATGAGCGAAAAAATTGAAAGTTTAAGAAACATTGCTCTGGTCGCCCATTCCGGAGCCGGGAAAACTTCTCTTGCGGAAGCCATGTTGTATGACAGTGGGGTGATTAAACGAGTGGGACGGGTAGAAGACGGCAATACCGCCATGGACTTCGAGCCTGAGGAACTCAGGAGACAGTCGAGCATTAGCTCCGGTTTTCATCAGTATGAATGGAAAAAGCACACCATCAACCTCATCGACACACCCGGTGATCAGAATTTTTTCTCTGATACCCGAAATTGTCTTCAAGCGGCCGATGGCGCTGTCGTGGTCATCGATGCGGTGGACGGGATAAAAGTCCAAACCGAGCAAGCTTGGGATTTTGCTGCAGAATTCAACCAACCGTGTGTGATTTTTATTAATAAACTAGACAGAGAAAGAGCTGATTTCTCACGCGTCTTTCAAGAGACCGTCGAAATTTTTAAACCCAAGCCCATCATCCTTCAGCTTCCCATCGGCACGGAAGCCGAGTTTAGAGGTGTTGTCGACCTGATCAGCGGCCAAGCTTTTGAATTCGGTGAAAACGGCAAAGCGAAAAAAATTGAAATCCCGGCCGACATGCAGGAATCGGTAGATACCGAGAAAGAAAATCTAATCGAAAATATTGCCGAGGCCGATGATGAGCTCGTCGAACGCTATTTGGAAGGAGAAGCGCTCACCGAGCAAGAATTGGCGGCAGCCTTGCGAAAAGGGACGCTGGCCCGTATCTTTGTGCCGGTGGTGTGTGGATCCGCCACCCGCAATATAGGAATCGATCTGTTGATGAATTTGATCGTCGATGCCCTACCCTCTCCCGCAGATCAAGGTGCGAAAATCGGGATAGATCCTGCCACCGAAAAAGAGGTTGAGCGAATGCCGGATCCGGCGGCACCTTTTTCCGGATTCGTTATCAAAACCGTGGCAGATCCCTATGCCGGGCGCTTGACTTTTTTCAAAGTGGTATCCGGAACCCTCGGGACTGACGGTACATTCTATAATGCAAACAAAGAAACCAAAGAACGCTTCAATCAACTGTTAACCATCACCGGCAAGGAACAAAAGCCTGCAAGTGGTGCCGGACCCGGCTCCATTGTTGCCGTGGCTAAACTCAAAGAAACTGTCACCGGGGACACCCTTTGTGATGACGCCAGCAAAATTGTCTATCAGTGTGTCAAACCCCTGCCCACATTGATTTCATTCGCCATTGAAGCCAAGTCCCAGGGGGACGAGGATAAGATCTTTTCTTCATTGTCCAAGCTACTGGAAGAGGACCCGGCCTTAAAATTGGATCGAATTTCCGAGACAAAAGAAATTCTTTTGTCCGGTTTGGGTCAGATTCATGTCGAGACGGCCGTCGAAAAGCTCAAAAGAAAATTTAACGTCGAAGCCATATTGAAAACTCCGAAAATCCCCTATCGAGAAACCATAAAAAAGAAGGTCAGAGTTCAGGGAAAACACAAAAAGCAAACCGGTGGTCATGGTCAATTTGGTGACTGCTGGATCCAGATGGAACCGTTGCCCCGGGGACAGGGTTTTGAGTTCGTCGATGCCATCGTCGGCGGCGTCATTCCCAAAACATATATTCCCGCGGTGGAGAAAGGCATCATCGAAGCCTCTCAAAAAGGTGTTCTGGCCGGTTTTACCTGCGTCGACTTTAAGGCGACCCTTGACTACGGGTCTTTTCATGCCGTCGATTCCTCCGAAATGGCGTTTAAAGTGGCGGGGTCTCTGGCTTTTAAAAAAGCCTGTGAAGAAGCGCAACCCGTTTTGCTGGAGCCGATCATGAGTGTCACCATCACCACGCCGGAAGATTTTATGGGAGACATTATGGGGGACCTCAACAGCAGGCGCGGGAAAGTGCTTGGGATGGACAATGCCGGAAGGAATCAGATAATCAAGGCCAATGTGCCGATGGCGGAGTTCCTGACCTATGCGCCCGATCTCAGATCCATGACCGGCGGCCGCGGCATGTATACCATGGAGTTTTCACACTATGATGAAGTGCCTGCCCAGATCGCCGAAAAAATCGTGGAAGAGGTGAATAAAAGCAACGCATAACAAAATTGTCTAAAATTAAGGTATTCACCCTTAATTTTAGGCAATTTTTTATCACTCATAACTCCAAAATTCTTTGATGCATTGATTCGCCGGGGCGTAACCAGCGTGGAAGGCATCCCATTTGGTGGAAAATCTGGTCCTGTTTTTCCACTTAATTTTTTTGGCATTTGGACACGTGACCAGGTGGAATCGCCTGGATCTTTGATTTCCGATGTAACTGCCTTTTTTTTCTTTCCAGTTTCGCCACAGTCCCTTTTGAGCTCTCATGCCATCCCGCTGCGCTTTCAACAAGCGCTTATCGTATTTCACGTTGGGGCTGCGGTATAAATAATAAGCCAACCCATTTTCCAGCATCCGCGCGTTTAAAAAGGAACCATCCGCTAAAAAAATATATGCCAGCAATCGTCCGTAGCGATCATGACGCTCCCGGTCAAATTCAAGGCCGATCTTGCCGGGCGACACCAGTTTTTTGTTAAATGATCTGGCCTCGTAGCCATAAGGTTGGGCCTTCTGGTTTTGGTGGTCGATTTCAGGTGCGTCGATTCCGATGTATCGCACCCGCCAACGGTTGGTCAATACGATTGTATCACCGTCGTTTACCCATTTTACGGTATAGCGCATCTGTGCGGATGAGTACCCAGCCGCCGCCAGAAACAAGAACATGACCAACATGAGAAAGTATACACAGTTTTTTCTAATCATAAAAAACACTCTTGGAATGACGAATGGGCTGCAGTAATATGATTTTTTATCATTACAGCCCTGTTGAAGGCTAACCTTAAATATTCAATTTACAATCGACAACATTCATTTAATGTATAGGTTACATTTCTTAATTGCCTGATCATCGAGCATTTTTGAGAGTCCACCTCGTTCAGATGCTGTAAATCCCAGGGATTTTTGCCAAACCTCATCATCCTCCATACAAAAATAGATCAATACGCGGGGCGCATAGGCGCGAATGCAGGTGATGATTTTTTGATAGATCTCAATTCTCAATGGTTTAAAATATCGCATTTTTCCATCGAGGCCCGTGATAAATTCCCCGTAGACAATGTTGGATTTGGGAAAACGCTTCTCAATGAGCGGCTTGAGCGCCGGCATAAAGCGAAATGTGCCCAGGCTAATCCACACGATGTTATCAGCTGAGACATGAGAGAATATCTGTTTGAGAACATCTTCGTAGTCTGCTTCACAGCCGTCATAGATCAGAATCGGATCAAAATGAAACGCCAGGGGGTATCCCCAGGATTCGCATTTGGCCGCTGCTTTTAACCTGGCCGAAAGCGCTGCGGTTTGGCGCTCTTGTTCTGCAATAATCCGGGGCGTGTTGACCGACCAGGCCATGATGGTTTTGCGATTGTGCGAAAGCGGCTCGAGCCTGTCAATGGCCGTGGTTTTCGTTTTCAGTTCCAGGACAGCGGAATTTTGGACGGCAAAAGCCGGGACCAATCGATTTGAAAGATCGGTCCACATCTCCCAGATTAAACTGTCGGTAAATTCACCGGTTCCCAGTCGATGTATCGTATTGTCTGCAAAAATTGTTTCCAGTTCCTTAAAAAGATCGCTGTGATTGACAAAATACTGGAGTACAGGGGGATGAAAATAGGATTGCAGAATGCAATAAGTGCAGTCCATGTGACAATAGGTTCCGACATGCAAAATTTGATAACCGCAGCAGGTATAGGATCGGGTGCCCGGGCAAGTCTTGATGAAAGCGCCTCTGTTGTAGGTAAGATATAACACTGATTTTCCCTTTTTGACGGGATCAGCAGCGGTCGAAACATGATGGTAGACCTCCCCAGGGTCCGATACGATTTCGGGCGTCAGGTCCAGGCGTCGTGCGATGGCGCTTACCTGAGAAAAATCAGCAATCTTCCGGTCGACATAGAGCTTTTGAATGGCCATAGACACTAAATCCCAATTTAAAATTCATTTACCCAATAGTTTCATATGCGAGAATTTAGCATATTTGATGCCACATTTGAAATTTCGTATGAGATTCAGCCTGGCCGGGAACAGCGAGAATATTTAACCGCAGAATATCGAAGAATGATTTCGCTACGCTTTTTCATTTGAATCAATAAAGATCGATAGAATTCCTTACTTCGCCATTCGTCGATCGTCATTCGTGGTTTTGGGTCAGCGGGTAATTCCGCGGGAAAATATTTCGAAGGCCACATCCAGGGTTTGCTTCAAG
Source organism: Desulfosarcina sp. (assembly GCA_029288035.1). GTDB lineage: Bacteria > Desulfobacterota > Desulfobacteria > Desulfobacterales > JAFDCJ01 > JAFDCJ01. The sequence continues at coordinate 9,066 of JARFPZ010000676.1, read as the reverse complement.
AAGTCTTTTTCATTATCGATCATGCGTTTGCTTTCTTCCCATAGAACAACCCCGGTGAACAGAGACCATACTATATCTGCAATGGCGGTGGGATGGTGGCTGGCATACCTATCCTGACCAGTTTCGTCTTTAAATATTGCAGCCAGGATGGTAAGCGAATTGCGAGAAAGTTCCGTGATATTTTCAAGCAGTGGTGAGGATAAGTTTTTGAGCGTTTCACTGGATTGGAGATGAAACATATTGATCAGTATCATGGGGTCAAACTGGTAGACATCGAACAGGGCTTCTTTGATGGCGGCTATTTTTTTGCGGGGCTCAACATCCTTTTCCCTTTTTACATCCTCCAGCCTGATATTTAAATATTGCAGTATTCGCAGAGACAGCGAAGCGTAGAGTTCATCTTTATTTTTAAAATAGAGGTAGAGGGTTCCGGGACTTAGCTCCGCTTCCCTGGCAATGTCTTCCATGGTCGCTTTAGAATATCCCTTTTCAGAGAATACCCGTTTGGCAGCCACGATAATCTGCTGGCGTCTTCTTTCGCGCTCTCGCTGTTTTCTTTCCTGTATTCCCATAATCTTATGAACCTTATTTATTAGATATTTTTTACTATAATTGATAGATCATCTTTGTCAAGTAATATTTATTCAATTATTTTTTTAAAATCGGGCAGCTGAATTATTCTATTCAATCTGGCTTGGAGGGCTTTGAGTTGCTCAAGATTGGTAAACGTCAGATTTAAGCCATAAAGATTGGCCTCAAATTCCTTGGGAGGAATTAATTTGATACCATTACCCAGATTTAGATTCTTGTGATGAAACTCAAATTTTTTTTCTGCCTCGGCAATTCGGGGATATCTGCGTCGCCGCAAATAAGCGCGTAGTTGGCGACTCTTTTGGCCTCGATCAAGATCCCGCTGGCCCATGATTTCAATGAAACGTTTTTCTGCCATCACTGCTTGGCTGGAAAGACTTTCCCGTCGGCCGATTTCTTTCACCATGGTAAGGATTTCTCTTTGTTTGTTGAGCCCTATTTTTAACTGCTCAAATAATTGGACGAAGGCAATGGCCACGTCAGCTTCCATGGATTCTAATTCCTTGGCCATCGTCAGTGAAATGGTATCGGTCAGGATACTGGATTGGATCGGCCAGGGAAGAAGACTGAGACCTTTAATCTTGTCGATGATCGATGGATTATCCGGTAATCCAAGGCTTGATGCCGATTCTGCCAAATCCCTGGTGTCGGCAATATACAGTGAAAGCTTGCGGAGACAGCGGGATGTTTCTATGAGATTTAGAGATCTTTGGAGGGAATTTTCAGCGATGGCCAGGCGCAGACAATCGAGCGCAGCAACATTCGCTATCAGGACGCGTGCGGTGATATCCTTCCATTCGAGTTTCAAGCAGGCGGCGATACGGCGAAAACCGCTGACAATGATAAAGGCGGAACGCCTTTTGATCAGCAAAGGCGGCCTGATGAGACCGTCGTACTGGATGGAGCCCAACAGATCACCGATATCTGTTCGGGTGGTGATGCGAAAGGTATCATCTTTCAGGTCTATCCGGGACAGCGGTATCGTTTGAAAATGAGCTGATTGGACGGTTGACGCCCGCATATAGGTTAAATGTATCGGAATTATGAGTAATGAAAGTGGGAGTATCTATTTAAAATAACAGCATGAAAAAATCATGGCTTTCACAACCTCAGCCCATGGTCGTCGCCGGTAAGTTGAGTCAGGGCTTCCAGATATTTTTTTCGGGTGTTTCGGATGATATCTTCCGGCAGCGAAGGGGCAGGCGGTTGTTTGTTCCAGCTGATGGATAGAAGGTGGTCTCTAAGATATTGCTTATCGTAGCTTTGCTGGGCACCGCCGGGTTGATAAGCATCTTTGGGCCAAAACCTGGATGAATCCGGCGTCAGGACCTCATCGATGAGAATGAGTTTGTCGCCCAAAAGGCCAAATTCGAATTTGGTGTCGGCAATAATGATTCCTTTCTCAAGAGCCATTTCCGAGCCTTTTTTGTAGATGGATAGGCTCAGGTCCTTTACCTTGGCAGCAAGTTCCGCTCCGATTCTCTTTCCTGCTTCAGCAAAATCAATATTGATATCATGAGCCCCAAGCTCTTCCTTGGTTGATGGCGTAAAGATTGGTTCAGGTAATTGGTCCGATTCCCGTAACGACCCCGGCAGCTGGATCCCACAAACACTGCCGGTTTCCTGATAGGATTTCCATCCGGATCCGGATATATAGCCTCGGACGACACATTCGATTGACAGCGGTTCTGTTTTTTTCACCAGCATGCTGCGGCCGCGCAAGGTTTCCGCATAGGGTCGGCAAACCGCAGGATAGTCATCTATATCTGCCGATATCACATGGTTTTCGATGATCGGCTTCATTATTTCAAACCAGTAAAGAGAAATCTGGGTTAGAATAATTCCCTTATCCGGAACCGGATCCGGCATGACCACATCAAATGCGGAAATTCGATCGCTGGCCACCATTAATAAGGTTTCTCCAAGGTCGTAGATATCTCTGACTTTTCCCCGTTTGATCAGGTCTAGATCCTGAAAATCCGTTTCGTTGACAGCTGTTTTCATCTATCTTCGCTCCTTTTTTCGTGGCGGCTCGCTCTTGTATCCCCTCCTCCGGTATATTTTTTCCGGCAGTCAAAATTAGAGAGAATATGAATCATATTTAGCGATAAAATTTTTCAAAAGCTGGATTGAATCCTGATCCGGTTCGAGAAACTCTATCCCGACTTCGAATTTTCCTGCCTCATTGGCTTTGGCATGAATGGGTTTTCCTTTTATTTCCAGCAGATCTTCTTGCAGGGCAATCGTCATGATCACCAGATATTCCAGTTCGATTGCAAATTGAGTTTCAAGTAATATCCCCGACTCGGAGATGTTCAAGGTTCTGCCCATTCCCTGCTTGACGATATTGTTGTTCTCGTCAAGGCAGATATATGAGAGGTTGAGTGAGGGAATACGCTGGTGCTTTCTTTTGTCTTCAGAGGTCATGGTTCTTAATTCCCAATAGGGCTGTTAGAATATTATTTTGAATTTGCGGCCAACATTTTTTTATAAAATTGACATGTCGTCAGCGTGGTAACGGAAATGCTGGTAGACAGATGTGCGAGTATGTTTTTTAGGGTTGATGAAAGTTTGTCATGTTCTCTTCGGAGTTCTGAGGGGTCTTCGGAGCTTAATTTAAGATCGGGCGACGCATAGACGGATGCCGAAAAGGGCTCTTGTCCCAGATCCAGAAAGGGAATATGTCCGAAATAATCCCCTTTTTGCAGACAAGCAACCGGCACAGCGCCGGCATCGATCTCACGGGCAATATACGCCTGTCCGGAACGAACCCGGAACAACCGTTTTTCATCTTTCCCTTGCTTAATCAGGATTTTCATTCCCTTGACAAGTTTGGCGATTTTGTTATCCTCGGCATAGATATCAACGGCCATGTCGGTTGCCTGTTTTAACCGTTCATCGAGGCCTCTGACGAATTCCCGGTAATCAACGGATAAATTGGCCAGCTCACTCGTCATTAGCTGTGAGTCCAACATACCGAGTTGAACGTTTCCAATTGCGGTGACGGTCGCACTTCGAACATTGTCTCCCTTTAACAAGGCATTGACGCTGCCCAAAAAGGCACCTTCACCGATTCTGAGTATTTTCAAAGTGCCCTTGGGGGTTTGCCTGGAAATTTCGACAACACCCTCAAGTATAACCCAAATCCAGTTTCCATGATTGCCTTCCTGCACAATTTCGTCGCCATCATAGAAGCCTTCTTCATCGACCACATAAGAGTAGTCCACCAACGGACCCCTGATCATGGGTATTGAGCCTGATTTGACGGCCGTTGGCTCGGTCTCGGATTCAGCGGCCGCCGATCCAAGAACCTCTACCTTACCCTCGTCCAGCAACCGCAGACCATCCAGAATGATTTCCATACGGCTCTGGGTAATCACCTTTTCACAGGTGACGTCCTCTTGGATAAATTCGAACTGTCCTTCTATCCAGCCAAATAGGGAGAACAGCGCATCAAGTCCGGTCTTGGCGCCGTTGGCGGCATTTATCGGATTGCCTTTTTCAACGTAAATCACGCCCGGCTGGGAAGCGTAGTCGCTGCTGATGAAGAGTGTACCGGTGCAGTCGGTGGTACCAAGGAGCTGCATCAGCTCACCTAAATTAAGAAACCTTAAATTGCCTGCAAAGGCTGCATTGCCGGCCATATTAAAAAATTAACCACCCAAGTTCAGTTCATTTTGAAGTGATTTTAATAACAACTTTAGGCATGCATTGAGTGTTTTTCCAACACCCTTGCCTGTTAAGGCACTACCCGGAAAACTGGGAACCTTCAACTGTCGGTTCAAATCATGTTCCATTTGCTCAAGAGGCATTAGTGCAATATTGTCATCACTGAGATCTCTTTTGTTGTATTGTAGGACCAAAGGCAACTTGAAGATACTTAAATTGTACTCTTTTAAGTTTTGATGGAGATCTTTTAGCGCAAGCATATTTTTTTCGCGGCGCACTTCCAGAGAATCGGCAACAAAAATAATACCGTCAGCTCCCCTGAGAACCAGTTTTCTCGTCGATTCATAGCGAACCTGTCCGGGCACCGTATACAACTGGACCCGAACATCACAACCCTTTAGCTTACCGAGCTCCAAAGGGAGAAAATCAAAAAAAAGGGTCCGGTCACCATCGGTGTTGATAGAGACCATCTCTCCCTTTACTTGTTTCTTGTAAGCCTTGTGAATATATTCAAGGTTCGTCGTCTTTCCACACCGGCCGGGCCCATAATAAACGATCTTGCACTCGATTTGTTTCTTCTTTAAATTAACAATTGCCATTTGGATTAACTCTTTGAAATAATAAATTTATCATATCACAATCACGTCCGAACAGGAACACGTTTTTTAAGCCATGCATACTTAACCTATTCAATACCTCCTGTCAACACGCGGTGAGCATGTAATCACGAAAAATTGACAGTCAGGATCCTTGTCGAATGCGGGTGCAGGGGTTTTGTCTGAACGCTTGGCCTGAAATCCATTATTTTTGGTACGACCACAAACATTCGGGTTGCATCAAATTCTAGGGCACATCAGTCGTTCAGACTTTCGCTCAATTGTAAAAGAAATGACGAGTTTTGAAATTATGTTGACATTATAACATATTTTGTTAAATATTCTTCACTTAAATCCGGCGATCTAACATAAAATTTTATCTGTCAATGAAGTATGACCAAGGTTTCAATTTTAAATCGGGTTCAAATCGATCTTTTTAATTTAAATGCAGGAGGTGTATATCATGGACAAGAAAGTTACCGTAGTCGGGGCCGGCAACGTTGGTGCGACCGCCGCCCAACGGCTGGCTGAAAAGCAGTTGTGTGACGTGGTTTTGGTGGACATCGTCGAAGGCGTCCCTCAGGGTAAGGCCCTTGATTTGACTGAGGCGGCGGCCATCGAAAAACATGATTCCCATCTCACAGGAACCAACGGATATGATGAAACGACAGATTCGAATATCGTCATCATCACAGCCGGAATTCCGCGCAAACCCGGCATGAGCCGGGACGATCTCATCAGCACCAACGCCGGAATCATGAAAAATGTCACCCAAGAGGTAGCCTCCCGTTCTCCCGACGCCACTATCATTGTTGTCAGCAACCCTTTGGATGCCATGTGTCATGTGGCTTATGATACCTGTGGGTTTCCCAAACAAAGAGTCATCGGTATGGCCGGCGTGCTGGATTCCGCCCGATTCAGAGCGTTTATCTCCATGGAGCTGAACGTTTCGGTTGAGAACACCCATGCCTTTGTGCTTGGCGGACATGGGGACACCATGGTTCCGTTGCCCCGATACTCAACGGTTGCCGGCATACCCATTACAGAACTTCTTGCGAAAGATCGCATTGATGCCTTGGTTGAAAGAACGCGCAATGGCGGTGCGGAGATTGTCGCTCTGCTGAAAACAGGCAGCGCCTACTATGCACCGGCTTCCGCTGCGGTGGAAATGGCCGAATCCATATTAAAGGATAAAAAGAAAATTCTTCCCTGTGCCGCCTATCTGCAGGGGGAATACGGTATCCAAGATCTTTTTATCGGTGTTCCGGTAAAGCTGGGGGCCGCGGGTATTGAAGAAATTGTTGAGATAACCCTTACCGAAGAAGAACAACAGGCCTTACAAAAATCAGCCGAGGCCGTTCAGGAACTCAAGAACGTTTTGAAGACTTTGACATAAGTTTAAAAGACCATATTCAACTCAAGAAACGCCACCCTGACCTTGGGGTCAGCTACAGGTGGGGATTGATCACGAACTTCAGTTGGTAGGCGCCCTCTTCCTGGCCGCCTTGAACCGAGGTCGCCCTGCCATCGCTGAAATTCCCGGACTGCATCAGTGTGATGATTTGCTGGCATGTGGAGTGCAAAACGACGTGCATATATTTGATAGCTTCGTGGTCAATGGACCTATTAATCACTTTCCAAAAAAGTTTACATAATCTATTATCGGACGATAAATAAACTACTGAAAATAAATAAAATAATGTCAAAAATGATAGATTTTCTGTCGCTCGACTCTGGTTAAAAAGCCGGATTTTCTTTTTAGCGTTATGATAAGAGATTCTTCTCTGGGCTTTTAATGATCAGCTTATAAATTTTTCTTTCGTCTCACTTACTTTTCGACTGACGTTCAACAGCACCACTTTAAATTGATAATTGATGGGTTCGGGGGGTTTGAACATTTCCTTTGAGAAAATGTTGACCTTTAATTCTTATGTCCTTTGCCCAAGTTCTATCTCTTGCCGCTCCACATACTAATTCCAGTGCCTTAATACCATTATCCCACACAAATTTGCTGGTGGTTTTCAAAAACTTCTTATCTGAAAAATATTCAAGGATGTGAGATCATCGAAAATGGTGGCACTGAAGACTATGAAGAGGACCTCAATGACCTAAACTACTGGTTCCACGCAGACCGCTTTGATCGAAAGGAGGCAAACCGCCGGCTTTACGATCATGCCTGCGGAAAAGACTTGTTTGTGTGGGTAAAACCGATAGGAGGTCACCGATGAAAGTCAAAGTGCAAGTCATCATCGAATCGGACGGCGGAATCGCTGAAACCGTTGAAAACATAGTCTGACTGGAGCGTGGAGCGCTCCAACCCGAAAACTTGGGTTTAACCTTGGCCGAAGCCAAGGCGATTCTTGCCGGCACTCAGAAAACCATGGTCGATCGTCAGATCACCGATTATCTCAAACAGCAGGCCTGTTGTCCCCATTGCGGGAGAAGGCGGCTCCGCAAGGGCCACCACATCCTTGTGTATCGTAAGCCATTTGGCAAATTACGGTTGCGGAGCTTGCGTCTGTACCATTGCGTGTGTCAGCCCCAATCAACCCGAACCTTCAGCCCCCTGGCCCACCTGCTATCTGAACGCACGGCGCCGGAATTACTGTATCTGGAATCAAAGTTTGCATCCCTGATGTCCTACGGGCTGTCAGTACAGCTATTACAGGAGGTGCTGCCAATCGAAGATGCAATCAATGCGGCAACTGTTCGAAATCATGCGCATGCCGTTGGCCAGCGCATCGACGCAGAACTTGGCGACGAGCAGGTGTTTTTTATCGATGGCAGCGAGCGGGATTGGGAGCAGCTGCCCCGCCCGGATACGCCGTTAATGGTCGGACTCGATGGTGGTTATATTCATTCGTGTGCCCAGAGGTCACGCAAACACGGCTGGTTTGAGGTCATTGGCGGCAAAAGTGTAACTGACAATGGGGCCTTCAAACGGTTTGCATTCGTCAACAACTATGATGAAAAACCCAAACGGCGCGTGTTTGAGCTTTTGAAATCCCAGGGCATGCAGTCGAATCAACAGGTCACATTCCTGTCCGATGGCGGAGATACCGTGCGTGATTTGCAACTATATCTGAACCCCAACGCACAGTATCTCCTGGATTGGTTTCATCTCACTATGCGACTGACTGTTATGCGGCAGATGGCCAAAGGGCTGGGTGCTGCGGGAACTGAATTGCGTGAGATTGCGCTGAAAGAACTGGAACGGATGGAGTGGTTTTTGTGGCATGGAAACGTTTTCCGAGCCCTGGAAACAATGGATGATCTTGCCATGGATCTTAACACAGAAGAGCCTACAGTAAAGGAGGTAACATTGCTTAAAAAGCTCGAAGAATTCGAGACCTAGATCCGGAATAACGCCGGGTTCATTCTGAATTACGGGGAGCGGTGGCGCTATGGCGAGACCATCTCGACAGCGTTTGTGGAATCGACCGTCAACCAGGTGGTGAGCAAGCGGATGGTGAAAAAACAGCAGATGCGCTGGAGTCAGCGCGGTGCCCATTTGATGCTCCAGGTCCGCACCCGCGTTCTCAACGATGAACTTCGAGACGTTTTCCGGCAATGGTACCCAAGCTTTTCCTAAGGGGATGAAAATCAAAGATTGGCAGATTAAAGGGATTTATAATGAGTCATGTGCCTCACAGGGCCATTGTCCCTATTATTTCGGAAGGCCAAGAGACGGTGGATGTAGGTATTTCATGGTCTTCAGATCCAGGAGGGAAAAGTTAATGATGTTGACCTGTCCGGCATCACTGCAATCTATCAGGGTGATCTACCTCACGCTACTTTTCAGGAAGTGCTGGAGCGGGGATCGAACGGCGGCATCTACGTTAGCGATAACGCCACGCCCGCGCAACGCGAAGTTCTTGACATATTCGTTGTCAACAGCCTCGGTGCGGCGCGTAGGAAAAAAATTTCGGTATAAAATGTGTAGATATTGATGTTGGAGCTAAAGACGACACTGTCTATGTCAATATGCCCTTGGGGGAGATGAAACAGGAATTGACGCGGGGCGTTGACGGAACCCCTGTGCGGCTTGAGAACCAGACCCTACCTTTTGTGACCAACGTCAAAGCGGCTCATACGCCTTATTGGAAATACGATGATCATGACAGGCATTTCGATTACAGAGATCGTTGTGGGACATGGGCTGATTTTGCGATGGAGGGGTAAGATCCGAAACATCATTCTCTCAGGTAAG
>JARFPZ010000672.1 GCA_029288035.1 Desulfosarcina sp. | reverse complement strand
CCGGCTGATCAATAATAAAAAAACGGTTTTAAAAATGACAGAGCGAAGCGACCTCCACAAATCTTCAATCTTCAATTTTCATTAGTCAATACCGGCTTGTCCGATTTAAGGAGTTTAGTATGGCAAAGACCTTCATGCCCTCTTTTGAAAATCTTGATGAACTTCGACAGCACCAGTTGAAAGGCCTGCAATGGACGGTCAACCATGCCTACCGGGGATCTTCCCTTTATCGGGAAAAGCTCGAGGCAGCCGGCGTCAGTGCCAAAGATATTCGAACGCTGGATGATATCCGAAAATTGCCTTTCACCACAACCGATGATCTGCGTAAGGGCTACCCGTTTCCACTGCTTGCGGTGCCCGAATCCCAAGTGGTTAGAATTCATGCCTCTTCCGGTACTACGGATAGACGCAAAATCATTAGCTACACCCAAAAGGATATCGACGATTGGGCTCATTTCTTTGCCAGATGTTATGAGATGGCCGGAATTACGGTTGAAGACAGGGTGCAAATTGCCGTGGGGTACGGTATCTGGACGGCGGGGGTCGGGTTTCAACTGGGTTGTGAGAAATTCGGTGCCATGGCCCTTCCGGTGGGACCGGGCAACATCGATATGCAGTGCCAGTTTCTGGTTGATCTTCAGTCCACTGCGATGTGTTGTACGGCATCCATGGGCCTTCTGATGGCCGAGGAGATGAAACGCCGCAATCTGAAAGACAAAATTGCGCTCAAAAAGATGATCTTTGGCTCTGAGAGAAGCAGTGATGCCATGCGTGCCCGGATTAAGGATCTTTTAGGTCTGGAGGATATGTTCGATATCCCGGGAATGACCGAGCTATATGGACCGGGAACGGGGCTGGACTGTCCCAGACACGAGGGAATTCACTACTGGGCGGACTACTATATTCTGGAGATTCTCGATCCGGAGACCCTCGAGCCGGTGTCACCCGGAGAAATTGGCGAAATGGTGGTGACCACCCTGTGCAAAGAAGCCGCTCCGCTGATTCGCTATAGGACCCGGGACTTGACGCGATTGATCGACCAGCCGTGTTCCTGTGGCAACATTCTTCCGATGCATGACCGAATCCAGGGACGCTCGGATGATATGATCATCTTTCGGGGGGTGAACATTTATCCGGGACAGATTGATGAAGTATTGTCTCCGATTTCCGATGCCGGTTGTGAATACCAGGTTCATCTGATTAGAAAAGATGACGGCAAAGACTACATGACCATCCGGTTGGAGTGCTGTGATGGCTTAGATGCCTCCCAAAAGTCCGAATTGGGTCTCAAGGTGCAGGCTGAGATAAAAAAGAAAATTATGGTCAGCTGCGAAGCAGATATTGTGGACGACTGTTCTTTGCCGCGATCGGATCGAAAAGCTAAACGGTTTTTCGACAATCGGCCATAGTGAAAAAGTAAACTCAAATAACAACTAGCAAATACTATGGAGGAACAAGCAATGTTGACAAAGGCGTATATTCCGTACAAGGGTTATTACAGTTCTCCATTTTCGCGCTGGCAGGGGAGTATGGCCAATGAGAATTCGATCGTGCTGGCGGCCGAGACAGCCAAAAGATGGCTGGCGGAAAAAAACTGGGATCCGAAGATTTATGATTATCTTTTTCTGGGAATTACCGTCCATCAGCTTCACGGGTTTTACGGCGGCCCCTGGGCGGCAGCCATGATGGGAGCTACCGGGATACCCGGAATTCTGGTCAGCCAGGCCTGTTCAACCTCCACTATCGCTGTTTACCAGGCCAGTATAGGGGTTGAGACGGATTTGTTCCAAACCCCCATGTGTTTGATGACTGATCGATGTTCCAACGGACCCCACGCAATCTGGCCCAATCCCAAAGGCCCCGGCGCCCAGGTGATTTCTGAAGATTGGCTGATGGACAATTTTGCCAAAGATCCCTGGGCTGGTGAGGCCATGATTAAAACGGCTGAAAACGTATCGGCCGAAGCCGGCATTACCCGGGAGCAGTGCGATGCTGTGACATTGAGACGGTACCAACAGTATCAGGATGCAATGGCCGACGATCGGGCATTTCAAAAACGCTATATGTATCCGGTGATGCTTCAGATTTCCAAAAAGAAAACGATTATGCTCGAGGAAGACGAAGGTATCATGGAAACTACCGCCGAGGGACTGGCCAAGCTCAGACCGGTGCTGCCGGAGGGCGTTCACACCTTCGGTGCCCAAACCCACCCGGCGGACGGCCACTGTGCCATTACGGTCGCCACCCGTGAAAAGGCCAAAGAACTCAGCGCCGATCCGGATGTGGAAATCCAGGTTGTGTCTTACGGATATCATCGGGCCAAACCGGCTTATATGGCAGCAGCCGTGTACCCTGCGGCCCAAATGGCACTGGATAATGCCGGGATCACAGCTTCCGACGTCAAAGCCATTAAAACCCACAATCCGTTTGCCGCCAATGACATCTATCTTGCAGATAAATTGGGTGTCGACGTTAATCAAATGAACAATTACGGTTGCTCCCTGATATTTGGCCATCCCCAGGGGCCCACTGCCGGACGTCTGATTATCGAGGGGATCGAAGAGGTCGTTATGGCAGGCGGCGGATACTTGCTCTTTGGCGGATGTGCCGCCGGAGATACCGGTGCTGCTATCGTGTTGAAGGTCGGGTAGACGCGTTGCGGGTTGTGAGTTGCGCGTTACGGGCTTCAACGGAATGACTAATGACTAATGAATATTGAATAATTATGGAAGTCGCTTCGCTCCATCATTGATAATTTAAAATCGATAGAATTCCAAAATTCGTCATTTGTCATTCGAAATTAGTCATTCCAAAAGGGGGTTCATATGAAAAAATTCACCTACCTCGTTCCGAAGAATATAGACGAGGCCGTTTCACTGCACCAATCCTATGGTGATCAGGCCAGATACGTTGCCGGGGGCACCGATGTATTGGTGAAGGTTAAAGAGGGCAAGCTGGCGCCGAATTATCTGATTTCTCTAAAACATATTCTTGGGCAGGATCGCCCCTTCCTCAACCACGAAACCGGGGAACTTTTTATTGGTGCCTTTATCACCCATCGCGCCATTGAAAAGTCATCCATTGTCCAGCGTAACTATCCGATTCTGCATGATGCTATCAAGAATATCGGTTCGGTCCAGATCCGCAATGTTGCGACCATCGGCGGCAATCTGGTCAATGCCGTTCCCTCGGCCGATGGTGCGATTCCGTTGATTGCGCTGGACGGCAAGGCGCATATATATGGAACAAAGGGGCACCGGTCCATGGAGCTTTTGCGGTTTTTTTTGGGACCGGGTCAATGCGATCTGGCAGGCGGCGAAATTCTGCTTGAAATTATCATTCCGCCCCTGCTTCCCCGCACCGGAGGCGCCTATATCAAACATGGCCGGCGAGAGGCCATGGAGCTGCCCATGCTGGGGGTGGGCGTCCTGCTAAGTCTGGAGGAAGACATGCAGACCTGCGCCAGGGCCCGAATCTGTCTGGGAGTTGCCGCCCCAACGCCCTTGCGTTGTCTTCAGGCGGAAAACTATCTGGTCGGCAAACCCGTCGATGATAAAACTCTGACGGAAGCCGGCAGACTGGCCGGCGAAGAATCAAGAGTCAGAGACAGCATCCGGGGCCTGGCATGGTACCGGCGGGAAATGGTCGGGGTGCTGGTAAAGCGTATGGGATTCAAGGCGCTGGAAAGGGCGAAATAGAAGTGGGAAGGTGGAATTCGGAATGCGGAAGTGGGAATGGGGAAGGCTGAAGGGGGAAGATTATTCGATTAGTGGCATCTCTTCCGCGAACTAGAGAAGCTGATATAATCGGCAGGCAATTATTAAAGGCAGGAACATCGGTGGGGGCGAATTACAGGGAAGCCAACC
>JARFPZ010000639.1 GCA_029288035.1 Desulfosarcina sp. | reverse complement strand
TTCCTCTACCCAACCTACTTGCCAGCCATTTTTGTGCTATCAGCGAAACCCAACAAAATGGTCGAAAATAGAATTATCCCCGGTAAACAGACTTGAGATTATTTGTTTCCTATTCCCTTATACTCATCTATGCCCAGAACGCTGGCAAACACCGAACCCAGCGCAGCCATAAACGATCCGTGAACCAGGTCTGCTGCGATGGTCTGGCCGCCGAATTCAAGATCCCGGGTGGCACAGGCATCCTGAATGACCGCACAATTAAATCCGAGATCAAAGGCTGCCCGGGTGGTGGCGTCAATACACATGTGGCTCATGGCCCCGCAAATGACCAACCGCTCTATTTGGTCTTTGTTGAGTTCTTCCAAAAGCTCGGTCTCCCGGAAACTGTTCGGAAAATGTTTGGTGATGACCCGTTCAACGGACAACGGCTTTATGCTGTCGTGAATCTCAACGCCCGCTGTCTCAGGGAGAAAAAAGCTCGCATTTTCCTGGCTGGATATATGCTGGATGTGAAACGTCGGCCAGCAATTTTCGCGGAAAAATGTCAACAGCTCTTTGGCCCTGGTCACAGCCTCCCGGATTCCAACCAGCTCCATGGCACCGCCGGGGAAATAATCGTTTTGAATGTCAACGAGAATGAGTCCGGTTTTCATGATGTGCTCCGATTTATTGAATATTGTCGATTGAAGATTGAAGATTTGTTGATCACGGCATTGTTGCCGCCTTGGCAAAATTGCTCAGCGCTTTTTCTATTTTTTTTACAACCTCGGCACATCCCGTGATCCCGTGGCGCTCAACCAGATAATTTGGATCATTATAAGATAACCATACGGTACCTTCTTGATCTTCCCAGATCAACGCTTTTTGGGGAAGATCAATTGCAGTACTCTGACGACACTGCATCAGGGGCGTGCCCACTTTCGGATTGCCAAAGACGATCAACTCGGTGGGGCGCAATTTCTGGCCCACTTTTTGTGCGCCGGCGGCATGGTCGATTCTTGCAAAAACGGTCATCCCCTTTTGCTTGAGCGTATTTTCGAGTCGATCTGCCGTGGTCTTTGTATCATGTGAGCTTTTTAAATTGATCAAACCATTGTCTGCATATGCCGGCAAAGTTAGTAAGATTAGTGCTGTGAGGGTGTAAAGTATTTGTCGCATGCTGATCCTCCTTTTAAGTTGTGGTCGCAATTCTATGGATTTGTATTTATTCCATCCCCCCATTTTTCCTTAACCATTTCATATTCCAACCGGAGAACTTCTTTTAGATGAAGTTTTGGATGCTCCCAGGAAGTAAATAATTGTTTTCCGAAAGGCCCGCCTGCGTTTGTTTCATCAGGTAGGCGATCCCAGTGTCTTTGGCATATCTCAAACGAAGGCCGCCAGCCGTTGGCATTGAAATATGAGTCGTAAAATTCGAGTACTTCCTCGGCCGAAAATTTTGTTTGTACACGGTAACTGATCGACTTCGTTGCGCTGGAACGATCGATTTTTTTTTAATATGGTAACCGTCGTGAAAGATCGGAATTTCAATGGATGGCAAAAGATCGGCCGCCAACCCGTTGGTAAGGATAAAGTGAGCTTCAGACAGGCGACCAAAAATAAAAAACTGATAAATTTGGTGCTTACTCTATGATATCGGTTGCTATGACAGACCATTAGCTCTTCCTAATCATGTTGAATTATGCAACGAGGATTTATTGCATTTCAATCAGCAAGTCCACCAGATGATCAAAATGCGCAACAGCCCGCTCGATCGGTTCCGGTGAGCGCATATCGACGCCGGCCTCCAAAAGTTCGTCAAGGGGGAATTTGCTGCCGCCGAGCTTTAAAAAATCAAGATAGGCCTGCCGGGCGGTATCCCCCTCCTTGACTACTTTATCGGCCAGCGCAATGGCCGCCGAAACACCCGTTGCATATTTGTAAACGTAAAAGGCGGAATAGAAATGAGGGATCCGCAAGTATTCGAGTGACAGCTCGGGATCAAGGATCAGACTATCGCCGAAATATAGTTGAAGCAGCTTATGATAGTTTTCAGTCATCACCTCCAGCGTCAGAGGATCATTGGCTTCAACAATCGCGTGGGTGATCTGTTCAAATTCTGCAAACATGGTTTGTCTGAAAAGGGTCGCCCGGATGTTGTCGATCTCTCGGTTTAGGATGTAGGCTTTCATCTTCGGATTGTCTTTGTACAATTCCAGCAAATACCTGCTCAGAAGCGCTTCATTGAAAGTGGAGGCCACTTCAGCCACAAAAATCGTATAATCATGATCCACATAGGGTTGGTGTTTCCTCGAATAGTAGGAATGCATGGAATGTCCGGCTTCATGGATCAAGGTGTACAGGCTGTTTAGATTCTTTTCATCGTAGTTAAGCAGAATATAGGGCGGTGAATCGTAACAACCGGAAGAATAGGCACCGCTTCTTTTACCCCGGTTTTCATAACGATCCACCCAGCCGCCCAAAAGGCCTTCTTCAAGGGCCTGGCAATACGCCTCTCCCAGAGGCGCCACCGCAGATACCGCCACTGTGACGGCTTCTTCATAAGGCATTCGAAAATCGACATCATCAATAATCGGGACATAGGTATCGTAAAAGTGAAGCTCTTTTAGGCCAAGTGCTTTTTTTCTGAAGTTCAGATATCTGAACAATGGGTCCCGGTGCCTCTTCACGGACTTGACAAGGTTGTCATAAACCGTCTCCTGGATATTGTCACTGAAAAGGGCCGAGATCCGACAATTGTTAAAATTTCTGGCTCGCGAATAAAAAAAATCCTTTTTGATTGAGTTTGACAGGGTTGCTGCCAGGGTATGCTTATGATCCCGGTAAGCTTTGTAATACTGGAAAAAGGCTTTCTTGCGAAGTTCACGCTGGGAGCTGGTCAGGAAGGTCATAAAATTCCCATGGCTCAACTCCATTTCATTTCCGCTTTCATCGATGATGTTTCCAAATTTCAAATCGACATTGTCCAGCTGACCGAACACCTGGGAGGGTCCACTGGCGACCTCCCGGCTCATGGCCAGAATCTGTTCTTCCTTTTGATTTCGGGTATGGGGTTTGTACCGCAAAATTTTTTCCAGGTAAAACCTCAATTCACCTAAAGCAGCGTCCTCCATGTACCGGTTTATGATTTCATCGGGGATGGATTGTATTTCCGGTGTCATGAAACTCGCCATTTCCGATGATCGGGTCGATAAATTGAGGGCTCTTTGGTGAAAGCCCTGATAGAGTTGATTGGATTTATCCTCATCGCTCTTCAGGTGTGCATAGGTATAAAGTTTTTCAATCTTGCGGGTAAGTCCCAGGTGAAAATCCATTGCCACTTTAAAAGTTTCAACGGATTCTTTCAGACGACCCTCGTATTTTTGATAAATCGGTAATTGCGTTTCAACTTCGACAAACATGGTTTCCCATTTTTTGTCATTGTCGAACAAGGGTGTCAGATCCCATTTGTGCTCATCGGGTATCTCGTTTCGTTGCGGTATCTTTTTGCCAACCATGTCAAATTTCCTGCTTTCCTACAGTTTTCTTCCGGTTAAATTTTTACTTATCTGTCTCTCGTAAATCCTCCGGCCTAATAAAAATTAGCGCTTATGCAAATTTACCCGCCTTCTTCGCATAGCCGGCAGCCCCGATACCTGCCACGCAGCCTTCGCCGACGGCTTTGGCCATCTGCCACGGCGGGCCGCAAATGTCGCCGGCCGCAAACACGCCGGCAACATTGGTTTCCATTTTTTTGTTGGTCTGGATATACTTCATCTCATCATCCAGCTGAACCCCAAGATGAGTGGCCAGCTCCATGATGCCCTTGGCACCAAGCTCTATAAATACACCCTTGACCGAAATGGTTGACCCATCTTCCAAACTGACGGCTTCTACACTATCTTGACCGATTATATCTTTGACCTTAGCATCTTCGTGAACAATAACTTGACTATTTCTTAGCTGCTCTTTAAGCGCTTCGGTGACGTCGGGTTTGCCGCATATCAAGTGAACCGATCCGGCATAGTCAAGCATGGTCAATGCACCCGACACCGCCGCACTGGCACTTCCGACCACGGCCACATCTTCTCCTTTGTAAAAATTTGCATCGCATTCCACACAATAACTAACACCACGCCCCAGCAGTTCTTTTTCTCCGAAAACTCCCAGCTTATTACGGGTGGTTCCGGTGGCAATAATAAGCGATTTACTTTGAAGCTCAAATCCACTTTCCGTAACGATTTTGTAAAATACGCCATCGGGGCCTACTTTTAGAACATCTTCTTCGAGCAGCTCAGCGCCGAAGTTTACCGCCTGCTGCCGGCCGACATTGAGCATGTCTTCACCGGCTACGTTAAACAGACTGCAAAAATTTTCAACGTGGGCATGAAAAAGACTGCTTTTCGTTTCTTTACCCATCACCAATACAGAGACCTTCTTGCGGGCCGCATGGATGGCTGCTTGTAACCCGGCCGGTCCGGTTCCCAGAATAACCACGTCATAATTTACTGAATTCGGCATGTTAACACCCCTCATGATAACGCTACTTTGTCATACCCTAATTTATCAGGCTCATATTATCGGAGAGAAAATTTTATTTGCTGAAAAAAGTAAGCATCGTGAGGACAAATACAAGCGTTGGATATCTCTATTTATACTGTTGATGGGTTAAAAATTCAGCCCAGCCGCCGGCGAAGAAAACGCCTGGTCAAATCGAAAAAGAAACTCCAGCGTGAAAAATGTCGAATGTCGAATTAAGGAATTCTTTCTATTTTATTTGTTAAAAAAAACAGAGCGAAGCCTCCGGCTCGCAGGGGTTGTAGCGCCTACGCCTCGGAGAGCGACATCCACCATTCGTCAATCTTCATTTGTCATTCCATGTAGTTTCACACGAGTCGCGCCAAGGGGGGCAGAAACTGTGAATCCCTGCTTTTTTGCCAAATTGACAAATCCATCCTCTTTCTCTATACTCTCGCAGTCTTAACTTCAATCCCTTATTTCATCACCATCTTTAGGACCGCGTGTAATGAAATCTCTTCGCGGCAAGCCGCGGAGGATCAATTTTTTAGGATTTAACTCACTTTCCCCGCAGCTAGCTGCGGGGAATTTAACCCAGGAGAGATTAAACACATGGAGAATAATATGCAGGCATTAAATCCATTAAATTACCGCATCCATCTGGAACCTGATCTGAGCCGTTTCAAATTTGAGGGCAATTGCGAAATTTTGCTGGAGGCGACCGAGACCGTTTCCGAAGTGACCTTGAATATTCTTGAAATCGCCATCTGGAGCTGCCGGCTCCTGAAAGGAGATGGTGATGGATTCGTAAATTGTCCGTTTAGGGTGGATCCTGCCAAGGAAGAAGTTCGGGTAACTTTGCCTGACGCCACTTCGGGAAAAATCAGGTTGGAAATCGATTTTCAGGGTTCGATCAATGATAAAATGGCCGGCTTTTACCGCAGCAAATATACCCATCAGGGGGAAACCAGATTTATCGCCGTTACCCAGTTTGAAGAAAGTGATGCCCGGCGGGCGTTCCCATGTATGGACCATCCCGCTAAAAAAGCAACCTTCGATATAGAAATCGATATCGATACTCAATTGGTGGCGATCTCCAACGGGGCCGTAAAAAAAGAAGATCGACTCGACAATGGGAAAAAGCGGATCACATTCGAGCAAACCCCGAGAATGTCGACCTACCTTGTTTTTTTCGGGGTGGGCGAATTTGAGTTTACCCAGGATGAAAAAGACAGCCGGGTGCGGGTCGCCACGCTTCCTGGCATGAAAAAATATGCCCGATTCGGAGCGGCGTTCGGACGCAAATCTCTTGAATTCAGCGAGAACTATTACGCAATTCCCTATCCCTTACCCAAAATGGATCTCATTGCAATCCCGGATTTCGCCTTTGGTGCCATGGAAAACTGGGGAGCCATCACTTTCCGTGAAAATTTGCTGCTTCATTATCCAGGAATTACCTCTAAATTCGGCGAAGAAAGAATTTGTGAAGTCATCGCTCATGAAATTGCCCACCAGTGGTTCGGCAACCTGGTCACGCCTTCCGACTGGATATACCTTTGGCTCAATGAAAGCTTTGCCACTTATTTTGGTTTCGGTGTGGTGGCTCACTATTATCCAAACTGGGAGACTTGGCAGCAGTTTCTCCGCGGCCAAACCGGTACCGCGATGGTGCGAGATGCCTTGCACGAAACATTTGCCATAGAAATTCCGGGCGGAGAGCACGTTGTGATCAATGCCAGCACGGCACCGATTATTTACAGCAAGGGCGGCAGTATTTTAAGGCAGATTCAAGGATATATCGGCGATGATAATTTTCAAAAGGGATTGCAGCACTATCTGAAGACCCATGAATACGGCTGCGCCTCCAGTCACCATCTGTGGGAATCCTTTGAAACCGTTTCCCATCAACCCATCGGCGAGATGATGAAAAACTGGATCGAACAAGAGGGATTTCCCGTGGTCGCCATCAATCGTCGGGGTAACCAGCTGGTATTGGCCCAGCAACGATTCACCTACCTGCCGAACAATTCCGATCAAAAATGGTTGGTGCCGATGACCATCAGCCTTTTTTCAAAAACCGGCGCCACGAGACAGCGTACCCTGCTTTTAGACGAGATCGAACAGACCATTGACCTTGATGAAGATATCGTGGCTTACAAGGTTAATGAACGACAAACAGGATTTTACCGCGTCAAATACAGTAATCAAAAGGATATCGAAGAACTTGGCAAACGGGTACGGGACAAAGCCTTGGCGCCCGAAGACCGCTGGGGACTCCAAAATGATTTGTATGCCCTGGTTCAAGGCGGTCAGGCAACGTTGGATGAGTATCTTAATTTTCTCGACTTCTATGACCGGGAAGACGCTTATTTACCCCTGACCAGCATGGCTGAGAATCTGTATTCGGCATATCTTGTGATGAAGGCCGATCCCAGACAAAAAATTTCATCCCTGGCAGTACTAAAATTTGAAACCATATTGACGAATATCGGATACGAACCATCGAAAGACGAAGACCACCCAACCTCCATGCTGCGTGACCAAATCCTTTGGGACGCCGCTTTATATGGTTCCCGGTCGACCCTTGATTTTATCCGCGATCGATTTGCGGCCCTGAGAAGCGGCGATGCGGTCCACCCCGACATTATGAAAAGTGTTATGCAGGCGGGGGCGCTGTCCGGTGATGAACAAGCGTTTGACTGGCTTACTCAGCGATTGCAGGCCTCTCAAATCGAACATGAGCGCATGAACATTTTAACCGCCCTTGGCTGCTTCAGGGATGAGGCGCTGATAAAAAAATCCCAGCAATTTACGCTGAACGCCGTGCCTGCCCGCAACAAATTTATACCGGTCGTGGCTATGGCCGCCAACCCCCACGCCATTCCGCTGATGTGGGATTGGTATGTATCAAATTTAAAGGAAATCGAAGAATTTCACCCCATGTTGTACGAGCGGGTCATCGCAGCGATCATCCCGACTGCCGGAATCAAAAGAGCCGACCAGGTGAAAACCTTTTTTGGCGATTACCTGAAAAAATCCGATAAGGCCAAAGATGTTATCAAATTGTCTTTGGAGCGACTGGAGATAAATTTACGAATGCGAAACCATAGTTAATAAGGAAAATGTCAGTTTAAACAACAATATTTTCAATCATTTTTTCAATATACCGCCTTGACAAACACCTTGCATTCTTTTATAGATCTTTCTTTGATAGGGATTACAAACCAGCGACTACCAGCAGCACACGGCCCCGGCCACTTCCAGGGACCTTACTCATACCCCCCCC
>JARFPZ010000683.1 GCA_029288035.1 Desulfosarcina sp. | reverse complement strand
CCATGGGATTGCTTCAGCAGGGCGGGGTGGATGTCAGTTTTATCGGGGGTGCCCAGGTGGACCGTTTCGGCAATTTAAACACGAGCTATATCGGCGGCATCGAATCGATAGAGACCCGGTTGCCGGGCAGCGGAGGGGCCTGTGATTTGGCCTGCCTGGCAAAACGACACATTATCGTGATGTCCCATGAAAAACGCCGATTTGTGCCACGGGTAGATTACATCACCTCACCCGGCTACGGCGAGGGTGGCTCATGGCGCCAGGAGGTCGGCCTGCCCCGGGGAGGCCCCGCCACCGTCATCACCACCCTGGGACTGTTGCACTTCGAACCGGATACCAAAGAAATGATTTTGGTTTCGGTTCACCCCGGGGTCACCGTGGATATGGTTCTGGAAAATACCGCTTGGCCGCTGAGAGTGGCAACAGATCTGATATCGACGCCGGCCCCGACTGAAAGGGAGCTGGCTATCCTGGCCCGCTTTGATCCGCAGGGATATTGGGCGGGGGAATGAAGAAATTAGCGGAGTTTGCCATTTCCGAGGAAATGGCAAACTCCGCTAATTTCTCTTGACAAAAACCCTAAAAATGTTATAAAAACTGAAACTAATTCCGCCGAATGAATAACGTTTAGTCTTTAAGGGGGTCAAATTATTTACAATCAAACGAAAAAGGAGATTCACATGAGGTTAAAAACAATTTTGACTACCGCGTTGATCTGTCTAATTGGTTTGGGACTTGTCATCACGCCGGCGCTGGCAGAAGGGCCTTCTCTGGATGCCTGGAAACCTAAATTTGATCCATCCGGCGCCAAATACAAACTTATCGTCTCAAACGTTTCCCACCCGGTGCTGAAGGGCGTATATACCGGATTTGCCATCAGAGATGAACTGTGGAAGCGCTCCAATGGGCAAATGTACCTGGACTACAAACCCTTTTCCATGCTGGGCGGTGAGGTGGAAGTTCTCAATCAGCTACAGATGGGCGCTATTCAGGGGATGGCCTGCAGCTCAGTGGCATCCACCAATCTGGGTCCCAGATTCGGTCTCGTAAACCTTCCCTTTTTAATCAATTCGTTTGAAAAATTAGACAAATTTGTTAACAGCGGGAAACTATTTGATCATTTTCTGATGGCGATGGATCACCAGGGGATTATGGCGGTTGACATTGCCAGTTACGGCAATTACGGCTGGGCCACCACCGTCCCGGTGAAAACCATTGCAGATGCCAAAAAGGTTAAATTTCGTATTGCCGAGGCAGCGGTCAACAAGCTTTCTTACAAGGCCTGGGGATTTAATCCCGTGGTCATGCCCTGGCCGGACGTACCGGTGGCATTAAAGCAGGGCGTTATCACCGGGCTGGATCACACCCTTACCGTCTGCAGCATTACCAAAAAATTTGAGGTGGCCAAATATTTTACCGAATTGAACTATGCCCAGGGTCTTTTCATCTGGCTCTTTAACAAGGCATGGTATAACAAATTACCCGCCGATCTACAGAAAATACTGGTGGAAACCGTACATGATATGTGTGCCGAGGCGCGTGCGGCGGCAAAAGAACAGGAAATGCAGCAGGTCGGTGCCGCCAAGGAAAAGTATGGCGTCGAATTCTTCAAACTGCCTGACGCCGAAATGCAAACGCTGATCAAACAAGCGGATTCAGTTCATCAAAACTTTGCCTCTGAAATCAATAAGAATTATAAAGGGGACAAATACCAGCCTGAAAATTACTTGATGGAAGTGCAACAGTACATGGGCTATAAACCGTAATTTTGTAACATTAAAAAGAAATCCTGGAGGTTTCAAAAAAGGGGGGCTTAATAGGCCCCCTCTTATTCTTTTGACGCCCTGTCTTTTTGTTGCCGGGTAAGGGGCAACCGCTTTGTTGGCCAGGACGACAAATTTTAAGTTGGGTTAAGTCCGCCGAGACGGGTTATTCGCTAATTTTGTTTCTATTTTGAACTGTTGAGCGCCGCCGCTGGCCAAAAAAACGGACAGTCTGATCAAAAAAGAAACTTTTACAATTTAGTTTCATATGAGGGCAGAAGATACCCCCCATCGGAAATAATAACAGAGGATGATCCCATGCTTGGAAAGTTGCTGGATTTTTTGGACAAGATCTTAACCTATTTTGAAGAGTGGACGTTGTTTATCAGCGTATTGGTGGCCTTAGTGGCCCTCTTTGTGAATGTTGTTTTAAGGTATGGGTTCAACTATTCACTGGCCTGGTCGGAGGAACTGGTCAGGGAAGTTATTATCTATACGACCTTTATTGGGTGTAGTGCCGCGGTTAAAAATCGCTCGATGATAAAAATTGATGCGTCGGTGCAGCTTCTGCCTAAACTAAAAATGCCGCTGACCTATTTTAGCAATTTCGTCATCATGATTTTTGCCGGCATGATGATTTATTATGGTGCCCTGATGGTAGCACTGCAGCATCGCACCCAGCAAAAAACCATTATTATGGAAATTCCCCTGGTGATTCTCTACGCCATCCTGCCGCTGATGGGAATCATGATGTTGATTCGGGCCATTCAGGTCATTTATCAGGATGTCATGGAACAGCGCGGCCAAAAAAAAGAACAGTAGCAGTTACGGATAATTTTACAGAACGAGGAGAGCCGGTTTATGGAAACGAGCCATGTGGTCATCATGCTGATACTTCTCGGTTGTATGGCGACTTACATCCCAGTATTTATGTGTCTCTTTTTTACCGCCGTATTGGGATTTTTGCTATTCACCGATCTTCCCCTGTTGCTGCTGGCCCAGAGTCTTTTCCGGAGTATGGACAATTTCGCTCTGGTGGTGGTTCTTTTCTTTATCCTGTGCGGAAACATTATGACCGCGGGTTCGATTGTTGAAAAACTCATCAAGGTTGCAAACTCGTTGGTCAGCTGGCTTCCGGGAGGTCTTGGAATGGCAGGCGTCCTGGCCTGCGGTCTCTTCGGTGCTATTTCGGGCTCCACCGTGGCAACGGTGGTGGCCTTGGGCGGATTTATGATCCCGGCCTTGATGGACAACGGATATCCGCAAAAATATACCCTGGGGCTGATGACCACCTCCCCGAACCTCGGTGTGATTATCCCTCCCAGCATCGGCATGATCCTATACAGCATGATCAGCAACGTGTCCCTGGAGGGGCTTTTTCTGACGGGATTTTTACCGGGAATATTAATTATGTTTGGGGTTTGCGTTTATACCTACTTTGTATTTCTTAAAAAAAAAGACATTGTGCGTAAACCGATCCCAAGCCTCCGGGAATTGCTGCTGGTACTTAAAGACGGATTCTGGGCACTGATGCTGCCGGTGATTATTTTCGGGGGAATATTCTCCGGCGCCTTTACCGCCAATGAAGCGGCTGTGGTTGCTTGTGTGTATGCCCTGATTGTCGAGCTTTTCATTTACAAGACGGTTAAGTTCAGAGATGTTAAAAAAATTACGGTGAGTTCGGCGGTGACCTCGGCCACGTTGCTGATTATCGTGGCCGGCGCCACCTGCTT
>JARFPZ010000598.1 GCA_029288035.1 Desulfosarcina sp. | reverse complement strand
GACGATGACGATGACGACGATGACGACGATGATGACGACAATGATGACGATAGTGACAACGACAATGATGATGATAAAGACGATGACGGAAGCAGCGGTTCGGGTGACACGGGCGGAAGCGACTCCGGCACTAACAGCGGTCAAGGTTCTGGTAAGTCCCAAGGTAGAGGCAATTCCGGAGGCAATGAGCGCGGTCTCACTGGGATTGGGGGAGTTAAGGGTCTGAAGTCGGTATCAGCAGAGGAGGAAGCAGGGTTGGTCGGAAACTGGGGAGACGCCAAATCCGAATAAAATACAAGAACCTGAATACATTTAATAAAATATAGACAAGGGAGGTAGCCTTTTTGGGCCTCCTTTGCGGTTACATGGTTGTCTCTGAGTATGATGTGACAACCGTAGAGGAATAAAGATGGGGAAGGTCGTTACGCGGGAGCATACACTGAGGTATCAGTTAGTAGGATTAATCCCCCATCTGCGTCGGTTTGCTAGAAGCCTTACCAAAGATTCGGACAAAGCCGACGATCTCGTCCAGGAAGCCTGTGAGCGTGCCCTGAAAAAGTTGCACCGGTCCGGAGAGGAGCTGCACCTTAAAAATTTACTGTACTGCATCATTTATAACCGCTGGATTGATAATCTGCGTCGGCGTAAGACCCGATCCGCCAAGCTAATCGTATTATCCGAGCAAAATCAGGAAAGAGCGTCCGATCACCACGCCGGCAGTCGTTTGGATCTTGTGCTGGATTTGCAAACTGCGCTCGATAAACTCGATAATGAGCATCGTGCCGCTATTATGTTGATTGGCGTGGAAGGCTATTCCTACTCAGAGGCCGCAGTCGTGCTGGAGGTGCCCCCGGGAACGGTTGCCAGTCGAGTTGCCCGAGCCAGGGCCAAACTCGGTAAGCTGCTCTATAAGCGCCGGCATGAATCATTCAGGACTAAAGGTATGAAAAAATTGAGGAAAGAAAATGAATCAGAAATTTGATGACCTCACACTTTCGTCTTATGTGGATGGTGAACTTGACCCAGAGTCCATGCGGGAGGTGGAAGCATTTCTTGAAAGCGACGCCGACGCGCGTAAGTTTGTTGTCAATGCCATTAAAACAACCGCCCGTCTGCGGCAATCTTTCAACAAGGTGATTTACGAGCAAATTCCCGAACAACTCATCAATACCATCCTGCCCCAATCGCAAAAGAAAGGTCGGCAACTCACCGTATTCCATCCGGCCTTGCGTATGGCTGCCGCTATTATACTGATCTTGGTTGGTTTTGGGGCCGGGTGGCTGGTACCGACCAACGGAGATCTGCCGGCTTTTACAATGCCCACACCGTTTCCAGCCGTCTATGACCAAGTGGTGCAGAAGGCTATGGAGTACAATTTAAGCGGGGCGCCCCGACAGTGGCAATCCCCGGAAAATCAGGCCGTCATTATCGTGACGCCGGTTAAGACATACCGCGACAGCAGTGGTCAATATTTTCGTGAATTCCGTATGGAAGTATCAACTGCAAGCGAACGGCGGCAGGTCAATGGTCTGGCCTACCGCCAAAAAGGCGAATGGAAAACAAAAGCAGTCTATTTTTAATCTCTCCTGGGTTTAATTCCCCGCAGCTTGCTTCGATAAAAGTGAATTAAATCCTAAAAACTTGATACCCCGCGGCTTGCTGCGGCGAGATTTCATTCGACTGAAGATGATATCTTAAAAATCATCGGCCGCCAGCAGATGTGGTCCCGGCCCCTTCCAGGGGCCATACCGCAGCTCTGCTTGTGGTCGCTGATTTACCCTGAGGATCAGACAATGTACGAGTTCAAAATTACCGGAACATTAGCTTTCCTGCGCTATTTGCTTTTGTTCCAGCTATTAATCTTTCCAATCGGATGCTCGACGGCTCCCAAACCAGTCGGGCCCCACGACGTTTCGGTGGCGCTTCCAAGCTACGAGTTGGGTACAACCTATGTATATTCTGACGGTTCCTGGGAGACCGTTGCCGATATCTCCCCGCAGCTGGTTACCTGGCATGACCATCGCGGAAACGTTTACAATCGATTTCCCGATTTTACCTATCGTTCGGCCAAGTGGAAGACCCGCACACGGCATGGGACCAGGCAATTTGTGCCGCGAAGCGACGTCCTTTTCAAAAAGAAAACTTCTCTGTGGCCTTTGAAGGAGGGGAATGTGTCGGGTTTTAGCGAGATGGTCACTTCGAACAATCCTGGGGAACCGCCAAAATCCTATCGAGTAAATTGGACCTGTGAGGTAATCGGCACTGACCGGGTTGCGGTGATGGCGGGTCAATTCGACACCTGGGAGATCGCCTGCAAGCGTTATGACAATTCTAAAAATCCTTCAAAAGCCAGGGTTAAGGAAACCAGAATCTGGAATTATGCGCCTGAGATCGAGCATTTTGTAATAACCGAAAGACGATACTCTGGCCGTAAAGCAGCGCGTCGACTGGAACTGCTTGCTGTTTTGCCCCCCCTGAGCAGATTACCCGATGTCACCAGGCAGCAGATGGACAGTGCATTTCAAATGGCTCTGGAATTAAAAAAAAGCGGTGAAACCGTCGCCTGGTCTATACCGGACACTTCCTGGTCAGGCCAAATAACACCGACAGATACTTTCAGACTGGCCGATGGTCGATATAGTCGTCGTTATATCCAAAAATTGAATCATCCGGATGGTCAAAGAATTTACCACGGACTGGCGGTCAGGGATTCCAAGGGAGTATGGGTTATACCACGGCGTTGAGGATTGACACAAATTCGAATCGACTTTCAAAAGAAAATTCTTTCGTATTGCAACATTGCGCTCAATGCATGTTGAACGTAATCAATCCGTACCTCGGTGGCCCGGCGATTGAAAGATTTCTTGAATTGAGGGTGGTCTTCAGGCAATGTATGAATGGCCCGTGGTATGCCGCCGGCATGTTTACCGGATTGTATTTGGGACCGAAGTAAAAATTGCATGCCTTCATTGATCGCAGCGACCATTTTTTTGCGCAGATCAGTATAATCTGCCGGTAAAAAGCTAAGGGCCGCCAGTAAACCTTCCAACCTTATGGCCGTCGGGGTGGTGCGGCCATCTTCTGTGAAACTACCATATCTTATCGAATTGTCATATTTTAAGGGCAGGCTTTTTAAAATGCTTTCACAGATCTGAACGGCATGGCGTTCAATCGCCGCTTTCGGTAATGGCTGTCTGCAGCGATCGTAAAGCGGCAGGAGTTTGGCTGTTGCCAGCAGTGCCCAGTGATCGGCTTCTACCAGGTTTTTACCCTCGCGTTTACGAGCAAGATAGGCCATGCTTTCTGCAGCCGCCTGCAGCCAGGTTAAAACAGGATCCTTTTCATATAGCATCAGCAATCCCAGGGCCGCTTCACCCGGATAATATAAAGACGTCCAGCTGTCATCCCTGCCGCCTTTTTCAGGAATATATTTTGAGTAAAAGCTGCCGCCCATTTTTTGCATGTAAAGGAGAAAATTACCCATCTTACGTAAATATGCTACGGACGTGGTCCCCGGGATTCTTTTTTCGGCACTTAGCAACGCCACCAGCCCTAAACCGGTTCCGCCCAGCTTGGCTTGCAACGGTTTGGCGTTGTGGGTAATTTCCGGTTTAGACCAGACTGCCAGCAAGTCATTTTTCCCTGGAATCGGCTCGATGACGGATTTTTTTAAAAAATCAGTTGCCCGTTTGAGTGTGTCCTGGGTTAACTGTTGGGGAACGGTTTGGTCATAAAAGGCCAGAGCGTAGATTGCGCCGGCATGCCTCAGTAAATTGTATTTGGGTTTCAGTCGGATGGCAGGATTCACATTGATCCGATATAAAAATTTTCCATCCTTACGGCATTGCTTAATCAAATAAGCAGCGGATAAATCAATGGCTTCTTTCAGCTGTTTAGATTCTAAGGTTGCAGCGACGCTTTTGTCGATGGCCCAGCCGGATACTGATATGGGCCCGGTGGTGCCAGGATAAATTGCAGCCAACAGCCATAGTCCAAATGCAAGGATTGGAAATCTGTATCTCATTTTCTTAACAAATCGCCTCCGGCGGATTAGAAGCTTGATCAGGGATAATTTCTGAATTTAGCATTGCAGACCACTTTGTATCAAAATTTAAAAAAATTATATACGAAATCCAAAAATTTCTGGACGCAGCATAGATGACATCGTATTCTTCAAGCCTTTCCCGAAATGACTCCTTCAAAAATTACCAGGGATGTGTTAAGGCTCATAGATGATATGAGCAAGAAAAATCTTGTGCTGCATGAGGAATGAAATCATGAATTCTCAAGAATATTACCTGCGTGTGATTGATCGGTTAAAAAATTGCTATCAATTCAGCCATTATGTCATTGCGGCGGGCCATGAACTTATTGTGGAAGGGTATGATCCTGCTTTTCCAGCAGCCGCCGAACCGATTCATCAACTTGAAAACTTTACCCTTCAAAGGGGGTTTCAGGTACATATCCCCATTGTCGGAGAGAGATCCCAATCAGTGCTAATGCCGATTGATTTCGAAATCTTTCTGGCAGAAGAAAACCACAAGCTGTATGAGGATCCAGTCGCACAGAAGAATTTCTTCGATCAGACAGTTCCGGTTATTCAGTTTCTTGAAACCCTCTTCCGCTCAAGGGGTATGCCATATGCCCTGGATTACACTCCTTCAGGTGCACATATCTTATTTCAAAATCTTTTAGGATATCGTACGAGCGCAGAATTGCAGAAAATCGGCTATCTGGAAAATGATCTCATTGAGGCCTGTAATTATATCGATCCCAATGATATCCGACGCTGGTACGGAATTTCGCTTGAGGCGGCCCGTGTGTTCAGTGGCCTTGGTAAGATTGCCGAATACATCGCCCTTCTTACCATGGAAGCGTTTAAGGAAAACGAGTCAAAGGGTCTGTTTCCGGTTACCATCGCCGATGTTCGAGATCGCTGTCTGAACTTTGACAATTCCTGGAGTGAAGGATCTCCTTTTATGCGCGCAATTCGAAGCCCTTTCAGCCTGCATAAAAAAAATCAAGAAAAATACGGTAAATACCACCAACCGCCATTGGTAGATGTGATCGGGACTTACTTTGATGGAAATACGGCCATCGAAGAAACGAATATTGGTTTTATTCTGGACTGTATGTGGGACCTTGAAAAAGCAGCGAATCACGCACAGAAATTTTCCGGTTTTATCCCCTGTTCCAATGAAACATTGATCGATTTTATTCATGAATATAAATCATCAGACCTTTATCTTTTTCACCGGGATTTTGACAGCCAGGAAGATATTCCCAGGGGGGATGCGCTGGAGTACGCCAAAAAGGAGGAAAACATTCCAGATTGGACAAAAAATAT
>JARFPZ010000682.1 GCA_029288035.1 Desulfosarcina sp. | reverse complement strand
AATAAAGGCCTTGAGGGCTTTCTGATCATTGTCGCCAAATGCAGTAGCTGCCTGTTGCGGTGAAGACAGAAACCAGATGTAGATACCGTAAATAACTGCCACTAACGACAGACCAACCAGTATTTTTTCTCTTTTTGACATGCAATCATATTCTCGGTGAAAAAATCATAATAAAGCAGAGCGAAGCCTCCGGCTCGTAGGGGTTGTAGCGCCTACGCCTCGGAGAGCGATATCCACGAATCTTCAATCTTCAGTCTTCAATATTAAATTCACTGCCATTCCGAAGCCGCTTCTCTAAACGCTGTCACAGAAAAACCCCACTTCTTATTGTTGCGCCAACCAGATCTTAAGCTTAAACTCCCTGGAATTCTCGATCGCCCGGATCTGGATCTCTTCAATTCGTTCAAAAGAAGGGATGTTTCCCAGATCCACCAAAAAATCGCGAAATTTTATAAAATCACCGGTCGCATGGATGCGCATCACCAAGTATTCGACACTGTCCTCCAACGTTTTGACATCGGTTTGAATATCGCGCAGCGTAAGGTCGCAGCGCCGGGCAGTTTCCAGCAAATGCTCTGAAATTTTATGGATGTCGCCGCGGGCCAGTTTAACCTTTTTAGGTGCCGGCAACTCCGTCGCGTCTTTTTTCTGCACCTGTTGCAGCAGATTGTCAAAAACAGGTTTGAGCATCCTCTGCTCATCCAGACGGGCAGTGAGCTTTTCGATATCGCCGTCCAATTCAGCTGACGTTTTCTGAGCCGGAATGATAATCAAGAGGACAAATATAATGATACCGACCCCGCATATCAGGAAATAAATCAGGCTCTGGGTAGGTAGTATTGAATGTATCTTTTTCATTAGATTATATAAGTTTTAATCGCGCGGTGAATCTCAACCCTTCCTTGTTTTCAAAACGCTCAACTGACTTCTTGCTGATGGTGGGTTGATCGAATATAGGTGAATTTCTAAGCTCCATTAAATAACCGGCCAGTGCAGACTCCAGGCTCAAACGGTCGCCCTGCACAATCCCATCCAGTATCAAGGTACCTTTTTCCTTCGCCTCACCCTTGGCCGGTGGTTTCTCTTTTTCCACTTGGGTATTGACTTGTGTCGATATGCTGAGCAATCGAACACTGACCGGTGTAAGGTCCGTGAGTTCACTGATGACGGCGACAGGGAAATATTTTTCTCCGATTTCCGTAATCTTTCGAAAATTGGCCTGGGTGTCATCGACCAGGTTTACGATGAGGTTTTGGTCCACCCGTACCGAAAATTGATCAAGCTGTTGCTGTAGTTGCTGCAAATGGGATTCCCTGGCCTTTATCTGACGATCCTGCCAGAAGGAAACCCATACACAAAGGGCCATCAACAAAAAAAACCCCGCAAATACACCACGGTTTACCCGCTGGCTGCTGACAACTTTCTGTTTGTCTTTGTATGTGTATAAAAAGTTGGGGGTCAGCTCGTTTCTGGAGAGCGCCATACCCATTGCCGGCACATAAGAGCTCCGTTCCGAGGCAGTTTGAGGGCTCGGCACCAACGAGAAAAAATTGGGGTTTTCCGCAAAGGGATCCAACGTCTCCGTAGCGATGCCGAGTTCCTCCCCGATGTATGCCAATATTCGCGGGTGTGGGTCCACCCCGCTGGAAATATATATTTTTCGGACCCTTGCGTTTTCATATTGCATCGCAAAATGTCGCAGCGTTCTTTCCACCTGCTTTACCAGTCGCTCCAGCGCCGGCAGAACCATTTTAAATAGACGGCCCTCTTTAAGAAGTCGCTGTCTTTCTTCCACTGCAGCTGCCGGGGCGTTGTGACTTTCCCCGAAAAACAGCTGATGGGCTTGTGCCAGCTCATTCTTTAACTTCTTCTTTATGGCCAGTATCCTGGCACTGTCTTTCGTGGATGACCTCGCAACGGAAAGTTCGAACAATTTGCCTTCAATTTCTGTGCGCAGGGTCTCCAGCATGGTTTTCACCCCGGCCTTGATACCGCGTGAAAGCACAAGACTTCCCTCTGAAAAAATATCGATGCGTGACCAGTCCCGTCCGATGTACAAACTGGAAATGTGCGATTCATCGGTTTTAATCCGACCTGTTCTCAGAAGGCTTTGGTAGGCAAACGGAACGATTGAAATGCCCGTCAGAGGAAAACCGGTTTTGCTGAAAAGATCTTTGAGATCTTTTATTTCCGATTTGGGGGCGGTGTAAGCCATCACATCGATTTTAAGTTTGTCATCCTCCTCGACATCACCCAGGACTTCAAAATCGAAAATAACGTCTTTTTCATTAAAAGGTGAAACCTTTTGGTATGACCAATAGACGGAATTTGGAATTAGCTTGGGGTTCACTTTCGGTATCCGGATCTGACGTGTTTCGACGCTGGCGGATGGCGTGGTACACCAGATTTCAACATTTTTTGAATACCCACAAAAGTTTGTCAGAATCGGCTTTAAAAATTGATGAAATTGGGGACTTTCGCGGGAAATATCAGGGTCAAATGGAATTCTGGCAAATTCGAACATTTTAAATTTGCGGTCCGAGACGCGGTGAATCTTGATCATTTTCAGATCATCGTGTCCCAAATCGACCCCCACAGAAATTACTTTTCTAAAGGATACCGGAAAGCTAATCAGATTTTTTAGTCGATGACCGACAGCTCGCTGGGAGGCGGCAGTGGAGGGAGTGGCACCCGGTTTATTCTCGTCGCGTATCAGGTCAAGTAGTCGTTCAGTTGATGATATTTCATCATATTTTGCCAAATTCTTTCTCCGTGCAGCTCAGACGATACCAGGACAGAAAAGAAGTGATCAGATACCTCAATTAATATGAAAATGACCATCAATGATTGCCGGATAATAAACACTATATTAAATTACATAAACTGCTTGAAATGTCAATAAATAATGCTCACAGCCACCGAATCCTCATCGTGTGCAAGGGAGAATAAAGTTCAGCTCGACAACGCTGCCTAGTTTGTAAAAAGACGATCTTAAATCTAAGAGGTTGCAATTTACAAACTTTTATGAAAAATTATAACGACTTTCAAATTCTTAATAAAAATTATCAATTTTTGCAACCCAATATCCGGAATTCGGAGCCACAATTCTCCTGGTTCAGTTGACAAGCCGGGGTAATTTCGGTATCAATACCAACATAACCTATTGCATCCGTATGCGGCTGGAATGACCCGCGAAGATGAGCCTGCGAAAGTTCACTAATATAGGCATTAAATCAGCATGGAATCCACTATAATTGGTGTCAGTAATAACATCCGCAGAATAAAAGAACTGATCGGCCAGGTAGCGGATACAGGGTTGAATACCATCGTCTACGGCGAAACCGGCGTCGGCAAAGAGCTGGTGGTGCAGAATCTTTATCAGAAGTCCAATCGGGTCGGTAAGCCTTTTATTAAGGTCAACTGTGCTGCGTTGCCGGATACACTTCTGGAGAGCGAAATGTTCGGCTACGAGCAAGGCGCCTTTACCGGAGCTGAACGTCGCAAACGGGGTAAGTTCGAACAGGCTAGCGGCGGGCTTTTGTTCCTGGATGAAATCGGTGATATGTCGCTTCCACTGCAGGCAAAGCTTCTGCATGTCCTGCAAGGGGGCGATTTCAGCCCTTTAGGTTCCGAAAAAAATGTCAAAATGGCTGCCTGGATCATAACCGCTACCAATCGTGAGCTTGAAGGCGACATGGAGAACGGTAGGTTCAGAGAGGACTTGTATTACCGGTTAAGTACGATCAAAATACATATTGAACCCCTGCGCCAAAGGCCGGAAGATATACCACCTCTCATCGATCATTACGTAAAGGCCTATACAATCCAGTTCGTTGGCAAACAGCTGTCAACCCCGAGCCAGGAAGACATCGAAAAGCTGGTCGCTTACCATTGGCCTGGGAATGTCCGCGAACTGCAAAATGTTCTGAAGCGTTTCATGATTTTAGGCGACAGCCAAGACAGTCTTGATGATATGCTTATCGGAAACGGAAGCCGGTCGCGAGCAGCCGACTTGCCGACATCTGAAGGCCGGCTTAATAGCCCTTTGGGTTTGTTGGAATTTGACCCAAATGACCCGCCGGACCTTGCTTCGCTGTCTTTGAAAAAAATCAAAAAACAAGCGATTGTCCGTGTAGAAAAAGAAATCATCTCCTATGTTCTCGAAAAAACCGGCTGGAACCGCAGTAAAGCGACCAAAATTTTAAACATCAGCTATAAAACCTTGCTTTACAAGATTAAAAATTTAGGCATTGAACCTCCGCAGGGCTCAAAGGAATAATCCGAAATAAAATATGTATTGAATTCTTGCCTTAACATTGATATGTCAGAGTGAAGGCAATTCAAAAATGTTTAAAAGAAAGGTTTTATAGGAAATGATGGAAGGAACTGTCAAATGGTATAGTGAAAAAAAAGGGTATGGTTTTATCGAAACTGAAAACGATGGGGATGTCTTTATGCACAGTCGAAGCATCAAAGATCATGGTTTTTTTTTGTTACAGAAATCCGATAGAGTTACTTTTGAAATAAAAGAGACCCGTCACGGACGGCAGGCCGCCAATGTCCGAATCGTAAAATAATTTCTGTGGGGAAAATTCTAACGATATTAATCTAATATATTGAAGGTTTATCTTACCAACAAAATCATCTATTGATGATGTACCGGTTTCTTTCTTGGGGGGAAAAATTCATTTGCCAAGGGGGCACTAACCTGAAGTTTGGAACCACGACATTTTTTTGAAAGGAGATTGTCACGATGGCAACAGGGACAGTGAAATGGTTCAGCGATCAAAAAGGTTTTGGGTTCATCGAGCAGGAAGATGGGCCCGATGTATTCGTTCATCACACCGGCATCAATGCGTCCGGATTTAAATCGCTTAATGAGGGTGACCGGGTTACATTTGATATAGAGGAAGGACAAAAGGGACCTGCCGCTACGAACGTTACCGTAGTATAACAGCTTCTCTAAAACAAAAAGGCACAACGGCGGATGCGCGTGAAGTGCCTTTTTTATTTTGAACGCAAATCAGATGGTAATGGACATTATCTACTCGATTAAGTTTGATTCAACCGGGGTATGAGTCCATTTGAGAGTAATTTTTCGTCACCCCCAACCTAAAATTTAAATCTAACCGATAGCTGCTCGGCAGCAGTATAGGGGTCAATTTTCCGATTTTTGAGATCTTCAATGATAACCTGATAGGCAGATGAATCGCTGATAGCGTCGAATATTTTATCAGCGGCCAGTTCCATGACCCGTTTTTTGAAAAACAAAAATTCCCATTTAAAACTGTGTTCGCTAAATATCCCCGTATCGATTAAAAACCGGCGATGGCGCTGAAACATATCCACAAGCTCAGGAATACCCTGGTTTTTTACGGCAACCGTTTTTAGAACAGGCGTTTGCCAGCCACTATCAGAAGTGGGCTTCATTGTGAGCATCAACTGCAGTTCCGCGACAATATCGTCTGCTCCCGGTTGGTCCGCTTTGTTTACAATCAAGATGTCTCCGATTTCCAGCAGTCCGGCTTTCATGACCTGGATTTCATCACCCATTCCCGGCAGACTGACCACTGCTGAAGTATGCGCAAACTGCGCAATTTCCACCTCGTCCTGCCCAACCCCTACCGTTTCGATAATGATGACCTCATAACCCATGGCATCCAAAACAAGTACGGTCTCCCGGGCAGTCCTGCTCAAACCGCCAAGGTGCCCCCGCGTAGCCATCGAGCGGATAAAAACCCCGTCATCTACGGAATGACACCGCATCCGAATCCGATCACCCAGCAAAGCGCCCCCTGATATAGGGCTGGAAGGGTCGATGGCCACCACGGCAACTTTCATGCCGCTTTGGCGAAATTCGCCGATGATGGAATTCACCAGGGTTGATTTACCGGAACCCGGTGGACCGGTAATGCCAACGATATACCCTTTTCCGGTATTTGGATACAAAAGTTTGAGCATCTCTATCCCTTGCGGGTCACCCTCCTCCAGCAAACGAATTAATCGGGCACCAGCCAGCTGGTTCCCACGAATTATCCTTTGAACCCTATTCTTCATATCGCAATCTTTGTAATTCATTGCTGAAAAATGGCGTTAAATCTCCTGAGTATAAAGTGATTGCACGAGAATCTGACAATCAGGATACTGGTTACTGGATGCTGGATGCTGGAAGATGGCGTCGCTCGCGCAGTGCAGGTGTTTGCGCCGTGTATCGCTCTTCTTCTATTCATAAAATCGACAGAATACCGCGTTAATCCAGTATCAAGCATCTTGGTCGATTGCAGGTGCAGTGTTTTGTCCAAATAATACGGCCCAATTGTACACAAAATTTCGAGGGCTGTATTTAGGGAGATATCAATATCTAAAAAAAAGTCAAGTCAATTAGATTTTCTGAATACCACCAAAATCTCCCACGGTATTTTTTTCTTGACTAAACGGCAATGTAGCTAATATATAGCTATAAAGTAAATGTGTACTATAGAATTCGAGAGGCGTTAAACAGATATAATACTTTGATAATATTTTAATATTTATTCAAAAAGGAGAAAAATATGGCTGATTTGAGCTGGTTGCCACGAGAGTCCGGAATCAAGAATCATTTTCTCTGGCGCGAGGAACACTTTTCCGACGAAGCCCCCGGGGTCAAATACAAGAATAAGCCAATCCTCGATCCCAAGGGAAATCCCATCGATGATCTCTATGCTGCCTGGATTATATTAAACAATCCCGGACAGTACAACTCTTACACCACCGAAATGGTCAAAGGTGTTATCGCAGCTTTCCAGCGCGCTTCAGCAGATGCCTCCGTGGTAGCGGCTGTATTCACCGCAACAGGGGACAAGGCCTTTTGTACCGGTGGAAATACCAAAGAATATGCCGAATACTATGCCGGAAGACCCCAGGAATATGGTTCCTATATGGATTTGTTTAACGCCATGGTGGACGGCATCCTTAACTGTAAAAAGCCCACCATCTGCCGGGTGAACGGCATGCGGGTTGCCGGAGGTCAGGAAATCGGGATGGCATGCGATTCGACGGTTTCAAGTGACCTGGCCATATTCGGACAGGCCGGCCCACGGCACGGCTCTGCGCCGGACGGCGGCAGTTCCGATTTTCTGCCTTGGATGTTGCCGATGGAACTGGCGATGTGGAACTGCGTTTCCTGCGAGATGTGGAGTGCTTATAAAATGAAACAGCTGGGTCTCATTTCCAAATGTGTGCCGGTCATCAAGGATAATGGTAAATGGATTCGCAACCCCGCCGTCACCACGGATAAATATATCGACGACGGCGAAATTGTTTACGGTGAGTTTAAAAAAGGAGACGACGCCAAAAAAGCCAGGGAATTTATCAAGACAGCCAAGACGGATTTTGAACGCCTGGATGCCGAAGTTAATAAGATTTTGTGGACATATACGAACCTATTTCCCGGATGTCTCATCAAAAGCGTAGAAGGTATTCGCTTGAAAAAGAAATTTTTCTGGGATCAAGCCAAGACCATCAATCGCCACTGGCTGGCGGTGAATATGAATGCGGAAGCATATCTCGGTTTCAATGCCTTCAATACCAAAAAAATTACCGGCCAGGACGTGATTGACTTTATTGAATTTCGCAGGCGCCAGGCCAAAGGCGAAGCCTTTGACGCCGAATTCATGGCTGCAGTACTGGGAAAACCCAAAGAATAGTTAAACAGTCAAAACCATGGAGGACAAGATGCTTCTGGAAGGAAAAAATGCCTTAGTTACCGGTGGATCCCAGGGAATCGGGGCTGCCGCCGCCCTTGAACTGGCCCGTGAAGGCGCCGACATCTGCCTCACCTACCGCAAACACGAAGCCGAAGCAATGAAATATGCAGCGGAAATTGAGCAAATGGGCCGCAAAGCGCTGGCCCTGCAATGCGATATCGCCGTATTTGCCGATGCCGAACGGGTGGTCAAATCTGCCATGGAAGCCTTCGGCAGCCTCGATATCCTGGTCAACAATGCCGGGATGAACTGGGATGGCGTCTCCTGGAAAATGTCCGAAGAGCAATGGGATCGGGTACTGGAGGTCAACCTCAAAGGATATTTCAATTTTACCCGTCAGGTCGCGCCTCTCTTCAAGGACCAGAAACACGGTAAAATCATCAACATTACCTCCATCAACGGGTTGCGCGGCAAATTCGGTCAGACCAACTACTCCGCCTCCAAAGCCGGTATTATCGGATACACCAAAGCACTGGCAAAAGAGTTGGGTGCCTTTGGCGTAAACGTTAACGCCGTTGCCCCCGGGCTGATTGAAACCGCTATGCTGAAAGAAAGCGAGGCCAGAGACAAGATTATTGACCTGGCAATGGGTGAAAGTGCCCTCAAACGGGTGGGACAGCCTGAAGACCTTGCAAATCTGGTGGCATTTCTGGCATCCGATAAAGCCAGACATATTACAGGTGAAGTGATCAAGGTGGATGGAGGGCAGTATATATAAATGACGATTGACGATTGACGAATGTCGAATTAAGGATTTCAACCTTTTTAAATATTTGATTTGAAGCGCAATCTCCCTAGTTCCTTTGACCAATGGTCATTCGCCATTCGAAATTAATCGTTCGAAAAGGGGATAATTTATGACTAAAGTAGCAATCATCGGAGTTGGTCAGAGTGCCTTCGTTCGCTCATATCCCGGTTCAATCCGTGAGCTGGCATTCGAGGGGTTTAAGGAGGCGTTGCAGGATGCTCATATTGCTGCCACTGATATTGGTGCCTCTATTATCTGTTCTGCGCCCGAGTATGACAAACAGCGATCGCCGGCAGGGGTGTTCGCCGAATATCTCGGTCTCAACCCGCAACCCACTTTTTATTTGGAAAGCCTTTGCTCATCGAGCAGCATGGGTGTCAGGCTGGCATACTCGCTGGTAAAATCAGGGCTTCACGATGTTGTGGCCGTCATCGGATTTCAGAAAATGTCGGAAATCTCGTCTTCCGAATCCCAGGAACGTATGGGCCGAGGTGCCGACATCCAGTGGGAAAGCCCCTTCGGCACGATGATGCCGGCCTACTATGCCATGTATGCCCGCGGCCACATGGAAAAATACGGTACTACCCCCGATGACCTCGCCGGGATCCGGGTAAAGGCCGCCACCTACGGTCAATTAAATGACAAGGCTGTCTATCGAAAGCCGGTCACCTTTGACATGTTTTCGGACCCTGAAAATCGCATGTCCGGCCCGGTGGCCAGTCCGTTGCG
Source organism: Desulfosarcina sp. (assembly GCA_029288035.1). Taxonomy (GTDB): domain Bacteria; phylum Desulfobacterota; class Desulfobacteria; order Desulfobacterales; family JAFDCJ01; genus JAFDCJ01. The sequence goes on along the minus strand of JARFPZ010000682.1, from coordinate 8,047 downwards.
GGTTGGCGACTGCTGTGCCAACGCCGACGGCAGTTCCTGCATCATTGTCGCCAGCGAAGACAAGGCAAAAGCAATTTGTAAAAAGCCGATTTGGATCATGGGCCTGGGGGCCGCCACCACCAGTGTCAATCTGGCAGGCCGAGATTTATTTTCGGGACTTACCGTGGCGCAAGAAGCCGGCAGACAGGCCTATGAGATGGCAGGGGTCTCCGCCGCCGATATCGATGTCGCCGAAGTCCATGACTGTTTTACCATCGCGGAAATGATGGCCTATGAAGATCTTGGCTTTGCAGCCCCGGGGGAAGGCAAAGATTTGATTAAGAGCAAAGAAACCTATAAGGAAGGCCGTATTCCGGTGAATGTGGACGGCGGCTTGCTGTCCAAAGGTCATCCCATTGGCGCCACCGGCGGATCTCAGATTAGAACCATCGTTTTGCAGCTCAGGAATGAAGCCGGCGATATTCAGGTAAACGATCCAAAAATCGGCCTGGTCCACAACATCGGCGGGGTAGGTCTTTACGGCAATGTGACCATATTAGGCCGATAAAAAGGAATAAAAATTTATATTTTTTTCTTATTTCCGCTACCCTGTCAACGCTAAATATAATTATCATGGGAACCTCGGACAATCGATTTCCCGACGAGAGGAAAAAAATATGGGTAAAAGAGAAGTAGACGATCGGTTCAAAAAATTCGGAACGGTCAGCTTTACCTCCATTACAAAAATCAATGATTTTGTTGACTATCTGGCAGATGGCAAGGTCATGGGTACGCGGTGCAAGGAATGCGGTCTGACCTTCTTCCCGCCCAGGTCAGACTGCTTCCAATGCTTGCCTGGTGAGATGGATTGGTTTGAGGTCAGCGGCGCCGGTAAGTTGATCACATACAGCAAATTGGAGTACGCGCCCATCGGATTCCAGGATGACGTTCCTTACTGTATCGCCCTGTTGGACTATGGCGATTACAAGGTATTCGGCAGAATTGATCGTGACCTTGCAGAAGAAGAAATAAAAGTGGGAATGGAGATGAAAACCGTATCCAACACGTTGCCAAACGGACAGTTGAGCTATGTGTTTCAGAAGGCGTAATCTTCATTCATCTCGCAGAGCACAAAGAATATAGAGAAAAAAATATGCTTTGGATATCCGCTAGCAGGTTCTAAGTTCACCGTTCCGGGTTAAAAGAACCCTGAACCTCTGAACCCTGAACGCCGAACCTCTGAAACCTTATTACAAGGAATGATAGCAATGACCGAACTGACGCATCTTAAATTTGAAAAGGCTGACGGTGTCGCCCGCATAACCCTCGACCGCCCGAAATTCAACATGATGAATATTAAAATGATGGACGAACTCAACGGCCTGTTGGAATCGCTTTTGCAGGATGATGACCTGAAATGTATGGTCCTCGATGCTGAAGGCAAACACTTTTGTACCGGAGTGGAAGTTGCCGATCACAAACCGGAGAATGTGGATGATATGATTGCCACCTTCAATCGTATTTTCGAGTTCAGCGAACAGATCGAAGTGCCCATCATTGCATCCGTTCAGGGCTATTGTCTCGGCGGTGGAATGGAATTGGCCATCGCCTGTGATATTGTCGTTGCCGCTGGAAGCGCTCAATTCGGGCAACCGGAAATAAAGGTCGGCTTTTTCCCGCCTTACGCAGCCATGCGCTTGCCCCAGCTTGTCGGACCCGCCAGGGCCATCGAGATCTGTACCACGGGTAAATTTTACAGCGCGGCAGATGCCCAACGGATGGGGATGGTCGGTTATGTGTCTGAAGATAAGCGGCTTGGCGAAACAACTGCTGAGATCGTTAAAGAAATTCAGACCAACAGCCCGCTTATTATCCGGTTGAACAAAAGAGCCGTGAAGCAGCATCTGGGGATGGCCTTTAAGCCAGCCTTGGCCGGCGTCAGCGATCTATTCCTGAACACGCTGATGAAAACCGAAGACACCCTGGAAGGCATCGCAAGCTACGAAGAGAAACGAAAACCGGTGTGGAAGAACAGGTAGGGATTGAAGATTGACTATTGAAGATTGAAGATTTGAGGTATGCTATCATTTTATTTTTTTGGTTTACCTTTGCTTCACGATCCAATTTTAGATGTCCAATTTGAGCCGACTATGGATTTGTTCTGATGGAATATTGTCCAATTCTGCAGAGATTATTAAATCGATAGAATGCCATAATTATTCAATCTTCAATCTTCAATTTTCAATCAAAACGGAGTAATCATGTCACAAATCAATAAAATCGGTGTCATTGGTGCCGGCAATATGGGAAGCGGCATCGCACAGAAAATTGCCCAGGAAGGCATAAACGTCGTTCTCGTTGACATCACGGACGAATTTGTCGAACGCGGTCTCGGGATCATCAAGCAATTGCTCGGCGAAGGGGTCGAACGTAAAATTTTTACCTCCGCACAGGTCGAGCAAGTCCTTTCCCGCATCACAGGGACAACCGATTTTAAGGCCGTAGCCGATGCGGACCTTGTCATCGAGGCGGTCTTCGAAGACAAGCAGGTAAAATCGGATTTGTTCAAAAAGCTTGACCAACTTTGCGATCGGAAAACCATTCTGGCCACCAACACATCCAGTTTTTTTGTGCATGAATTTGCCTTGCAGACCTCTCGTCCCGACCGCTTTATCGGTCTTCATTATTTCTACCACCCCGCCAAAAACAGGTTGTTGGAAGTCATCCCCCATGAGGGAACCAGCACAGAAACTTTAGAAAAATCGCTCTTGGCGGCAAACCTGCACGGTAAAACATCCATCATTGTCAAGGATGCCCCGGGTTTTGCCGTAAACCGTTTTTTCGTGCCCTTCCTCAACGAGGCCGCCCGCATGCTGGAAGAAAAGATTGCCAATATTCCCACCATCGAAGAGGCCGCCAAACAGGCCTTTAAAATCGGTATGGGACCCTTTGAACTCATGAATGTCACCGGCATCCCCATTGCCGTTCACGCGTCGACAACCCTGGGCAACGAACTCGGACCGTTTTACGCCACCGCCGATATCCTCAGCGCTCAGAAGGATAAAAATAAGAATTGGGACCTGGCGGGCGAGGTCGACAATTCCAAAATTGGGGCCGCGGTTAATCGATTCTACGGGGTCTGTCTTGGGGTCGCCGCCGCGCTGGTCGATGAAGGGGTTGCCTCCATTGAAGATACCGATCGAGGTGCCAAGATCGGCTTGCGCTGGATGTTCGGCCCATTCGAGATTATCAATAAAATTGGTATTGATAAAACCTTTGCAGCGGTTGAGGCTATCACCCAAAAATATGCGGATTTTAAAATGCCGCAAATTCTGACTCGCCAAAAAGAACTCGGCAAACCCTTTGACTTCAGATTTGTAGATCTTGAAATAAAAAACCACATTGCCACCATCACCCTCAATCGTCCGGAGGCCATGAATGCGCTCAACGAAGCGGTCGTCGCCCAGCTGGATGAACGCTTTAGCGAGGCTGAAAAAAACCCCGCTGTCAAGGCCATTGTCTTGCGCGGGGCCGGCAAGGCCTTTGTTGCCGGGGCCGATATCCGCTACTTCGTCCAAAAGATCAAATCGGATCAAATCCAAGACATCATCGCCTTTACGAGAAAAGGACATGAACTTTTTCTCAAAATCGAAAATTCTGAAAAATCCACCATTGCAATCCTCGACGGTCTTTCGATGGGCGGCGGTAGTGAACTGGCGTTGGCCTGCCAGGCGATTATTGCCACCCCGGCCGGGTCCATGGGGTTTCCCGAAACCGGAATCGGCATTTATCCGGGCCTTGGCGGCATGTTGCGCACTGCCCGCATGACCGGACCAGAGCTTGCCAAATACTATGTGTTCACGGGAGCCACCATCAGCGCCCAGGATGCGCAAGATCTCGGTATTGCCACCGAACTCGTATCGCCGGCCGAAGTTGATGTCACCATCAAAAAGCTAGCATCTCAGGCAATGCCGAACAAATATCGCAGACGCGACATCCCGGATAAATTAAAACCCCTGGCAATGGTTTGTGATGAGAAAAATCTAGCCAGACTGCTCTCCGGCCAGCCGCCGCAAGGGGTTTCCGAAGAACTAGCAGCCCGCACAGCCAAACTAATCGGATTTAAAGCCCCGCTCGCCTTGAAAGCCAGCAATGAAATTATCGACCGCCAGGCCAATAAGTCCATTGAGGAAGCCATGGAGATCGAGCTGGGACGCTTAAACGAAATTTTTTCGACGGCAGATGCCCTGGAAGGACTGTCGAGCTTGGGTCGCAAACGACCAGAATTTAAAGGAGAATGATTCCGCAAAAAACAATTTCATCAATATCGACACCAAATTTTCAACCCGGCGCCACAGAGCGCCAACAAAGGAAAATACCATGCACAAATTGCTTACCGACAACCCAGGAGAAAAGATGCTCTTGCTGGGCAACGAGGCCATTGCGCGGGGTGCCGTCGAAGCGGGAGTTGCCTTTGCCACTACCTATCCCGGGACGCCCTCTTCGGAAATCTCAACCAATTTTTTCCAGATGACCCGGGAATGTGACCTGTATTTTGAGTATTGCACCAATGAGAAGATTTCCATGGAAGTCGCGGCTGCGGCAGCCAATTCCGGAGTCCGCAGCATGTGTGTGATGAAACACGTGGGGGTCAATGTGGCGGCGGACGCCCTGATGACCTTGGCCTATGTCGGGGTCAAAGCGGGCATGGTCATCCTTTCAGCCGATGATCCCTTCATGTTCTCCAGCCAGAATGAACAGGACAACCGCTATTACGCCAAGCTGTCGGGGCTTCCCATGCTGGAACCCTCATCGGTAGCAGAAGCGAAAAATATGGTTGCCGATGCATTTGACCTCTCCGAGAAACTTCAGGAACCGGTGCTTTTCAGGACCACCACTCGCATCAACCACTCCACCGGTGTTGTGACCCTAAACAATATCAGGAAGCGCGTCACCAAAGGTAATTTCACCAAAGATCCGATCAATCTGGTGGTCGTTCCGGCGGTGGCCAGGAATTTACATGTCAAACTGCTGAAAAACTATGACAGCGCTCGGGAACTCGCCGAAAAATCCAACTACAACTTCATCACAGGCAGCGGTAATCGGGGCATTATTTGCAATGGCGTCAGCTATAGTTATGTCCGCGATGGGCTTAAAGATTTGAAGATGGAAAATGAGATTAAAGTCCTGCGGATGGGATTTTCCCACCCGCTGCCGCCGGCATTGATTAAGAATTTCCTCAAAGGGTGTGTAAAGGTATTGATCGTGGAAGAAGGCGAGCCTTATATGGAGGAAGCCGTCAAAGCCTTTGCCCAGGAGGAGGGGTTGACCCTTCCCATAAACGGCAAAACCAAGGATTTATTTACCCGCCTGTATGAATACAACCCGGCCCAGGTCAAGCAGTGCATTGCCGGGTATTTCGACCTGCCCTACACGCCCCCTAAAGCTGTGGATCTTTCCGATGTCCCCGAAGTTCCCCAGCGTCCCCCCACCTTGTGTGCCGGATGTTCCCACCGGGCCACTTACCTTGAAGTTAAAAAAGCCACGGAAGGCATGGACACCATCTTTCCATCGGATATTGGATGCTACACCCTGGGCCTGCTGCCACCCCTGTCGGCCGCTGATTTTCTCATATGCATGGGTTCTTCGGCCGGCACTGCCGGCGGGTTCTCCAAAGTCAACGACAAAAAAGTGATCGCTTTTATCGGCGACTCCACTTTTTTCCATTCCGGAATCCCCGGCTTGATCAATGCGGTCTTTAACAACCATAACTTTACCCTGGTTATTCTCGACAACGGCACCACAGCCATGACCGGGCACCAGCCTCATCCCGGAGTCGACATGACCCGGCTCAACCTGGAAGGTTACGGCAGGGTATCCATCGAAGCGGTGGTGAAGGCCATCGGTGTCGACCATGTCACCACCATCAAACCCTATAAGGTAAAGAAAAGTATCGATGCCATCAAGGAGGCCATTGACCACAAGGGGGTTTCGGTAATCATCTCCGAGGAAGTCTGTGCTTTGTATGCCAATGCCCTGAAGCTGCCCAAACGCAAACCTTTCCGCGTCGGTGAAAAATGTAAGAATCACAAAGATTGCATTAGTTCTCTGGCCTGCCCGGCCTTCTATATCTGGAATGACCGGGTTAAAATTGATGCGAACCTATGCACGGGTTGTGCGGTCTGCGCCCAGATTTGTCCCGAAAACGCAATTCTGCCGGTCAAGGCCACCGCATAGAAAAAGGTATGCGGGTTACGCGTTGCGGCCAGAGAAAGCATAGGGCAAGGGGCATAGCGCATAGAAAAGAAATGGAAAAATGGAATCATGGGTTAAATCTATAAAAAAGATAGTCTCCTCTATCTACCCAATATTCCAGTATTCCAACACTCCACCATTCCAATAAGTGTGGATAAAAATTTGCGTATAAATATACATTACCTAACAACCATATTCCTCAAAATTTAATAGGAAACCTATTATGGAAACAAAACGATTGGTTATTGTGGCGGTCGGGGGCCAGGGAAATCTTCTGGCATCCAGTGTGCTGGGCGAAGCAGCCTTGCTTTGCGGGATTCCCCTGAACATGAGTGAAATACACGGAATGGCCCAGCGGGGCGGTGTTGTTGAATCTTCCCTGGTGTTCGGTGACGCCAAAAGCACCATCATCTCCGACGGCGAAGCCGATGTCCTGGTCGGCTTTGAGCCCGCTGAAACATTGAGGGCTTTAGGCAGATGTAACGCCGACACCGTCGTGATTACCAATCTAGCACCGCTGATGCCCTATACGGTAAATATCGGCCAAGGCGTTTATCCGGATTTGAAACAATTACAGGAGCTGATTCGAAAAAAGACGGGTCGGCTGATCGCTTTTAACGCGGCCGCTCTGGCAAAAAAGGCCGGCAACAGCTTGGCCGTCAACATGGTTCTACTGGGCGCATTGTTGCAGGCGGGCGTTCTGCCCTTATCCGTTGAAGAAGTTAAAGAAGCCATGAAAACAAAAACCAAAAAGGCGTTTCTGGATTCAAATCTTAAAGCCTTTGATCTTGGATTCTCAGCTGCTGCGACAGCTTGAAATATATCTGAGGACCCATGAGATATTATTTCAGCCCTTTCAGAACCGCGACCTGGGGAGGTAAAAAATGAATGACAACTGTGACTTTGATCCCCAATCATTTGCAGTGATCGGCGCCGGACCGGTCGGATGCATCGTGGCGGCTTTCCTCGCCAAAGGCGGTTATAAGGTCACCCTTTGTGACGTGGTCCCCGATTTGCTGAAACCGGCACTGGATCCTGGTATCATTATCGAAGGTACCGAAGACCTCCAACAGAAGATTTCCAAAACCTGCACCACCATCGACGAGCTCGCGGAGCATGACCCGGATGTGATTTTCATCACCGTCAAAGCCCATGCATTGCCGCTGATCGCTTCCGCCATTGAAGGCTTTTACCATGAGGGGATGTATATCGTCAGTTGGCAAAACGGCATTGATACGGAGTTGGAACTGGCCAAGATTTTGGGCAAACTGCCCGTCATGCGGGCGGTGGTAAACTACGGCTGTGCGCTCTTGGGACCGGCTCACGTTCGGATGCCGTTTCATCATCCCCCCCACTACATTCAGGAATTGGATCCGGCGTCACGACGCGAAGCGAACGTCGTTGCAGAAACCCTTAAAGACTGCGGCCTGCCCACCGATCACACCGATCAGATTGTTTCCATGGTATGGCGCAAAACAGTCATGAATGCCTCGATGAATCCGGTGTGCGCTGCAACCGGGCTAACCATGTCCCGGGTGATGAATGACCCCATTGTTTACCAGATCGTTGATGCTCTGGTCAAAGAATGTTTAACTGTCTGCAGAGCAAATGAAATAAGTGTCGGATGGGATTACTATCCCCATGCCATGGACTACATGCGAAACGCCGGCGATCATAAACCATCCATGCTAATGGATATCGAAGCCGGTCGCCGGACGGAAATCGACTTCATGAACGGGAAATTCGTAGAGTACGGGCAGCAGGCCGGCATTGAAACACCGTATAATCGAACCATGTGGGCCCTGGTAAAAGG
>JARFPZ010000571.1 GCA_029288035.1 Desulfosarcina sp. | reverse complement strand
TTCTACTGTTACCGCGAGGCCTTGCTTGATGGATGCAAACCTGATCAATGTCGGCGGCTTATGAATTGAGATAAAAAGAATCAGCAAATAATCAATAGGGAGTCGATAATTTTCAATCACTCTACATTAAGGAGGTACTATGCCTGATATATTGGAGATCATAAAGGCCAGAGACCCGCAGGAAAGAGAATTTCATCAAGCGGTCAGTGAAGTTATGGAATCCGTCAAGCCGGTGTTGGATCAAAACCCGATTTATCGCCAGGCCAAGATACCGCAACGACTGGTGGAGCCGGAACGGGTTATCATGTTCCGGGTTCCCTGGGCGGATGACCAGGGAAATGTTCAGGTGAATCGGGGTTTTCGAATTGAAATGAACAGTGCCCTGGGGCCTTACAAGGGCGGGCTGCGGTTTCATCCGTCGGTCAATTTGGGCATCCTCAAATTTTTGGCTTTTGAGCAGGTGTTTAAAAATGCGCTGACGACCTTGCCCATGGGTGGCGGTAAAGGCGGTTCCGACTTTGATCCCAAGGGTAAATCCGACAACGAGGTGATGCGGTTTTGCCAGAGCTTCATGAGTGAGCTTTCCCGCCATATCGGCCCAAACACGGACGTGCCGGCCGGGGATATTGGTGTCGGTGCCAGAGAAATCGGCTTTCTATTCGGCATGTATAAAAAGCTTCGGAATGAATTTACCGGCGTTTTGACGGGAAAAGGTTTGAACTGGGGCGGCAGCCTGATTCGCCCGGAAGCCACCGGCTACGGTTCCGTTTATTTTGCCGCTGAAATGCTGGCAACCCGCGACCAAACCCTGGAGGGAAAAACCTGTCTGGTTTCAGGTTCAGGGAATGTGGCCCAATTCACGACGGAAAAGCTGATTGACTTGGGCGCCAAGGTGACGACCCTATCGGACTCTTCGGGCTATATCCATGATGAAAGCGGCATTGACCAGAAAAAGCTTGCCTATGTCAAAACCCTTAAAAATTTGCGCCGGGGGCGTATCGAAGAATATGCCGACAAGTTTTCTTCTGCGGTGTATACGGCTGCCGATCCGGCCCTGGACCATAATCCTTTGTGGGCCCACAAGGCCGACTGTGCCTTTCCCAGTGCGACCCAGAATGAAATAAACGGTAAAGATGCTCAGAACTTGGTCGACAATGGCGTGGCCCTGGTTAGTGAAGGTGCGAACATGCCCACGATGCCCGAGGGTATTGATATTTTCAAGGAGCACAAAATTCTTTATGGACCCGGCAAGGCTGCCAATGCCGGCGGCGTTTCGGTTTCCGGACTGGAAATGACCCAAAACAGCATGCGGCTGGTCTGGACCCGCGAAGAGGTAGACGATCGACTCAAACTCATCATGAAGACCATCCATAGCACTTGTATGGACGCCGCTGAGCAATACGGCGCGCCGGGCGATTATGAAAAAGGCGCCAATATCGCCGGATTTCTGAAAGTGGTGGATGCGATGCTGGATCAGGGTCTGGTGTGAAACTTCATTTATTCAGACAGGATTCACAGGATTATCAGGATAATTTTGCTTTCGTATAGCAATATCCTGTCCATCCTGTTGATCCTGTCAGAAAAATAGAATTGCATTTGATAAAAATTTGTCATCAATTCAACATGGCGTCGCGCCAAGACCCACAATTCCAGCATTCCATCACTCCAGCCGGGGCGACCCCCCGAACTTGGTCTTAAGTACTTCTTTTCGTGCAATTTATGGCAAAAAAAATGTATCGAAATATTGCCCATGTTTTTACCCTACTTTAACTTCAAGGAGAATCCCTTCAATCTTACCATAGATCTGGCGTATCTTTATCTGGGCCACCATCACGAAGAGGCCAATGCACACCTGACTTACGCTGTTTCTGAAGGTGAGGGATTTATTGTTATTACCGGAGAACGCGGTGTCGGAAAAACAACCGTATGTCGGAGTTTTCTTGAAGGATTGGGTAAAGATGTTGAAACGGCGTATATCGATCGATCGACTTCGAACCCCCAAAAACTGTTGCTGTATATCAATGCCGAATTCAAGATTCGCTCCAAGACGGCGACCATTAAGGATCTTGCCGATGCGCTCAATGAGTTTCTCATGCAGAAAAAGATCGAGGGTAAGAAGGTGGCCGTATTTATTGATGATGCGCATCAGCTGAACAGTGATGTTCTTGAGCAAGTTCGACTGATATCAAACTTGGAAACGACAAAGGATAAACTGCTTCAGCTCGTGCTTATCGGCGAGCCAAAGCTCTCCGTAATGCTCAATTCAAATGAATTGCGCCAGATCGGGCAGCGCGTCTCGGTCGGATACTGCATAGATCCGCTCACCTATGACGAAACCGTCGGTTACATACAGCATCGTCTCACCATGGCCTCCAAGGGACCGCCCATAAGGTTCGCCCCGAAAGCCGTACGTCGAATCTTCAAGTACTCCCGCGGAATCCCAAGATATATCAACATCGCTTGCGCTCGGGCTCTCGAAATTGCCTACCAGAGGAAATTCAATCATATCGACAGCGACATCGCCAAGGCGACCATCCGTTATCTAAGCGACCGTGCTGAAACCGGGAAATCAAAATCCCGCAATCGGCGGCTGACTGGATCCATTGCAGCCATATGTTGCCTCATATTCGTGACTGCGATGGCTGTATTTTATTTTAGATACAATGACGATCAAAATTCTTCAGAAAAGGTAATCGCAGTAAAGAAGATACCCGTTGCCACCGGGCTGTCAACTGAAATGCCTGTTCAATCTGTGCTGCCGTCCCCCGTGGACCCGGAGCCATCGGCAACAAAAGAGGAATTGCCAATAGAGCCGGTTCAACCCGACCCACCTGCGGGGCCGACCGAAACCACTGATGGTTCCGACGTCGAACAAGGATCTGTTCCGATGATGGCTGCTCAGACCGTGCCTGCCGAAAGCTCTGTTTCTTCCTCTGATAGTGCCGACCTCGAACAAGGATCTGTGCCGATGGAAACCCCCACGGTGCCTGCCGAAAGCTCCGTTCCTTTCTTTGATAGTTCCGACGTTGAACAGAAATCTGCGCCAATGACCCACTCCGTACAAGTCGGGGCCTTTCGCAGGACAGAAAATGCAGATGATTTAATTGCCCAACTGGCGGTCAAAGGTTATTTAGCTCAGATCGTCGAAATACCGGATTCCCAGGGCCGGCTCTGGTTTACCGTCCGGATTGGAGATCATCCAACCCTTGAGTCAGCCGAAAAACAGGCCGGAATGTTTATGGAAGCGGAGAATATGAGAGCCTTCGTCAGGCCATACAATGCGTTCTAAATTGAACCCGTGAACGCGTGCCACTTATCTCGGAAATGTCTTGTCCAGGAACTTGTGAAGATCAACCGCTCCCGGTAAATCCAGTACGTTTATTTTTCCCGTGACTATTTTGTTTTCTATTGTTTTCAATTCCGCCTGAAGTGTTGGTGATACGGCTTTGTTGAGTTCTAACAGATAGATCGCACCATTGCTCATACTCACCCAATGCTGCTGCCCGAAGGTTCCATCCATAACACTTTTAATCAGCTCCTCATAGACCACGGCCATGTCCATTACAACAGAGCTCAAAAGGACATCGGCCTTATCGATCTGCCGTTTATCGCCGATAACGTCAATAAACCAGGCTTTGCCGCCATCTCCGGCTTTTTTTGTCGAGCAGGCTTGCAGCATACCGAATGAGGCACCATCCCCCAAGCCGAAAATAACGTCGGCACCGACGGCAATCTGATCCTGGGTATTGCGTTTGGCACCGGCCGCATCCGAATATGCCTCGGCACCGATCACACTATACAGAAGGCGGGAAGTCGGGTTGGACGCCTTGAGACCCTGGGCAAAACCGGCCGACATTCGATTCCAGGTGGGCGGTTCGCCGGACGCAACAATTCCGACGATATTGGATCGCGTCATTTTGCCGGCCAGCCAGCCGGCCAGATAACTTCCTCCCTGGGGTTGGGTGTCGATGTCGCTAATGAGTCCCGCGGTAACGCCTTGGTGATTTTCAATGGTTGCGACCTTGACGCCTGTCTCTCTGGCGATTTCCAGGGCCACGGTTTGATAACCGGCCGCATGGCAAATGATCAATTCACAGCCTTTATTTACCATATCCCGCAGGGTGGGTTTTATATCTCCATAGCCGAGTGCTTCTGCCAGTTCTATCTTGAAGCCATATTTTTTGGCCACAGTTTCAAGTCCCGCTTTTCCCTGCTCATTCCAGCCCTTATCGGTCCCCGCTTCCGGGATGGCAAGTCCTACCATCTTCGGTGGATCGCCTGCCGCAGCCAGGTTGATTGACAGTAAACTAAAAAAAACCAAAGAAATAATTAGTAAGTTTGATTTTTGCATATGGGCTCTCCTTTAACGAATGACGATTGACGAATGACGATGGACGGAATCGCTTCGCTCTTCCATTTTTATCATCTTATTTTAATAACCGAACCGCCGGCTTCCGGCTCGTAGGGGGCAGAGCCTACAGCTCGGAGAGAGGCGAACCTTAAATCTTCAATATTCAATCGACAATCTTCAATCATTACCTGCTCTCCCGCCGATAGGGCATGCACAAGGCCGACGGCAAGTTGGTCGATCTTGCAAAAAGAAGCAAGGCGATTATCACAACCAAATAGGGGGTCATCAATATAAAATCAGGACTTATTTTTATTCCCGCCACTTGCAAGGCACTGGTTAAGGCCAGGGCAAATCCGAACAACAATCCTCCCAGGCAGACCTTCACAGGATTCCATTTCCCCAGCATGACAACAACAATGGCGATATAGCCCCGTCCCATGACCATGTCAGGCACAAAAAAAGCCAAATCACCCAGTGCCAGGAAAGCGCCGCCGAGACTTGCCAGGAGTCCACCCAGCAGAATTGCAAAAAAGCGAGTGCCGTAGATGTTTACACCGCAGGCATCGGCTGCTCGCGGCGCGTCTCCCACGGCCCGGACGCGCAGCCCAAAACGGGTCTTGTACATTAGGATGTACGTGATGGGGACCATCGAAAAGGTCAGGTAAACCAGCCAATGCTGATTAAATAAGGCTTGTCCGACAAGTGGGATTCGGGAAAGAATTGGAATCTCATTGGTCCCCCCGGCACCAAACAAGATCGGAAACTGATTTCCAAAGATCACCCGGTGGAGGAAACTGCAGATACTGCTCGCAAAAATAGTTAATCCCAAGCCGACCACGATCTGATTGACGCCCAGGGTAATGGTCAGGATACCAAATACAAGGGCCAAGGTCAAGCCGACACCTGCAGCACAAACAAAACCGGATAACAAACTGTTCGTTTTCAGCGCCACCGCAAAAGATGAGAAAGCACCTGCGACCATCATTCCTTCGATCCCCAAATTGAGAAGACCGGAGCGTTCTGCATAGGCCTCGCCCAAAGCTGCCAGCAGAATGGGGGTGGTGCCTCTGATGGCGGAGGCAAGGATGGCTGTGATTAAAGCTGATTCAAAAAAGACATTCATTTGCGTATCCATTTTTTTTCAAGGTACTCCGAGGCGGCGAAAAACAGCAGGGTCAGACCCTCCAAGACGTGGACGAAAAAAACCGGGACACCCAGATCCCGTGCCACAAACTCCCCACCCAAAGCTAAAAACGAAAAGAAGAATGCCAGAGGAATGACCGCCCAGCCGTTCAATCTGGCCAGAAAAACCAAAGGGATAGCAGTCATTCCGTATTGAGGACTCCAGCCCGCCTGAAAGAGGCCCTTGATCGCCAGCACGTCACCGGCGCCCGCCAGTCCGGCCAAGCCGCCGCTGATCAGAAGACCGTAAATGGTGAGGCGTGGGACACCCATGCCGGCGTGTATGGCTGCCTTTTTATTCATATGCATCACGCGGAACTGATAGCCCAGGGTTGTTTTTCTGATCACCCAATGTATGCCCAGCAGGGTTGCAATGCCAATGATTAAGCCGGCGTGTATGCGGGTGAAGGGTATTATCGGCATGCGATAGACTGCTGGGATCACTGTCGTCTGGGCCGGTACGGTAGACAGATCATTGATAGGCCCTTTAACCAGCCACGTGACCAGGTTTATCGCCACCCAACTCATCATGAGAGTGGTGATAATCTCGTTAATATCATAACGGGCCTTCAGGACGGCCGGCAAGAGGATCCAGGCCATGCCGCCGAATATTCCCAGAAAGGCGATGGCCACGAGATATGCGGGGTAGGGCAGGGCGTCGGCAAGCCAGGGGGCAGCCCATCCCGTCAGCATCGCCCCGATAAGAAATTGCCCGTCGGAACCGATATTCCAAAGACCTGCTGAGAAACACGCCAGGAGGCCGGCTGAGATGATCAACAGCGGGATCATCTTAATGATGGTTTCAATCAGACCTAAGGAGGAGCCCATTCCGCGGGTGAATAGAAGGCCGAAGTAGATCAGGGGATTTTTACCGATGGCAAGCAAAATAATACCGCCCGTCATCAAGGAGAAAAGGATTGAGACAATCGATAGTGCTGCCGGTTTAAAGGTGGCCAAGTCGACGTTTTTCAATGAGCCCTCTACTCGCCAATTCCAAGCATGAGTTTACCGACTTTTTCAGCAGTTGCCGCACTTGGATCCATGAATCCGGAGATCCCACCGTTAAACAAGACACCAATGCGGTTGCTGCAGCTGAAAAGTTCATCCATGTCCGGGGTGATAAGTAAAACGGCAGCCCCCCGCCGGCTTTCTTCCCTGAGCAATTGCCGTATCAATCGGACTGTTGCGGCATCGAGACCGTATGTCGGATTGCTGCAGACAATCAAGCCCGGTTCGCCGGACAGAGATCTGGCCAATATGAATTTTTGAATGTTTCCGCCGCTCAGGGTGCCGACCCGAGCATCGGGTCCGGCTGCCCGAATCCCGAAGCGGTTGATCAGATCCCCGGTGAAAGATTGAATGCCGGCTTGATTTAAAATGCCGAATCGAGAAAAAGGCTGTCGATGATAACTTTGTAAAATAGTGTTTTCCGAAAGGGCCATGTCGATAACGCATCCTTCGTTGATGCGGTCTTCGGTGACGTAGCGAATTCCCAACTCAAACCGTGTGGCGATGTCCGTAAGGGTAATGTCCCGGCCGCGGTAAAGCAGTTGGCCCGCAGTTGTTCGTTTTTGTCCCCCGATCACCTCTGCCAGCAAGCGCCGGTCTTCACTGTCGACGCCGGTAATGCCGAGGATTTCGCCTTTTGCGACGCTAAAAGAAATTTGCTTCAGCCCAGCCGCGCCTTGGCTGTTTAAGACGTCAACCTGTCTTAATTCCAACACCGTTTCTCCAGCGGATACGTGTTGCGCGGCCACCAGCGGCTGGGGTTCGGGAACCGCCCCGAACATGACTTCAAGAATCCTGTTTGTTGCAGTCTTCTCATCCATCGCCATCAGGATATCACCTGAGAGTTCGGCGGCATTCTTTCCTGACCGCATAAGGGTGATGCGATCTGATATAGAAATGGCTTCACTCAAATTATGGGTGATCAAGACCACTGATTTGCCGGCTTTTCGCAATGATCTCAGGGTGTCAAAAAGATCTCCGGTTTCGGCTGGAGAGAGCATTGAGGTGGGCTCGTCCAGAATCAATACGTCGGATTCATGAAAGAGGATTTTCAGAATTTCAGTCCGTTGGCAGTCACTGACGGACAGATCCTGAATCTTTCTGTCAGGATCGATGGTGAGACCATAGGTCGCCGATATTTGCTGAAGTTTCTGTTCTGCTTTTTTTAAATTCAGAAAGAATCCGCTTTCGAAACCCAGAATGAGGTTTTCTAAGACCGTCAATTCCGGTACCAAGGCAAAGTGCTGATAGACCATCCCGATACCCAGACTCAGGGAATCCTGGGGGGTCCGTATCTCGACGGCCTGATCGCGGACGATGATTTTACCGGCATCCGGCCGGTGCATCCCCGAAAGAATTTTCATCAGGGTTGTCTTGCCTGCACCGTTTTCTCCTAAAATACTATGTATTTCAGCGGGATGGAGATCGAGGTTGACATTGTTATTGGCCACCACACCCGGGAAGTTCTTGGTAATGCCGATCATTTTTATGAGGGGTTTATTTGTCGTCATTTGTTCTCGGCTTCCAATTCCGCCGCCAGCTGTTTCAACTGGTCTTCGAAAGCGGCATTTTTGAGATCAAACTCATGGGTGGCTGTTTCCAGTTCATCAAATAACCGATCAATCTCAGATTGGCAGGTGTGGATGGCCTGGGACAATTCGACAATTTGCGGTCCATCCCGGTTCTGAGAGGCCAGCTGCATGGATTCATTGAGATGATTCAATTCTGTTTCACGGTTTTCGATATCGTTTTCCAGCCGGGAGATACGGTTTTGAAGCGGCTTAACCGCCGTGGAGCGACGGGCAATGATCTCGGATCTTTGGCGCCGGATTTCCTTTTTTGTGCGCTTTGCGATATGGCCCGTCATATTTTCTTTTGACCGGTTCATTGGGGAAGATTGATTTTCATCGTGCCAGCCCCGTTTTTCGAGAAACTCCTGGTAGCTTCCCTCAAACGTTTCAATGGTATCACGTTGAAACACAATCAGTCTTTCGGCTAAAGAGTGTAAAAACATCTCATTGTGGGTAACCATGATCACGGTACCCTCAAAACTGTCAATGGCCGCCAGCAATGCGTCACTGGATTCCATATCCAAGTGATTGGTGGGCTCGTCGAGGAGCAGCAAATTGGCCGGGGAAACCAGAAGCTTGCCCAGCATCACCCGGCTTTTTTCGCCTCCTGATAAAACGCTGATTTTCTTCAACGCTTCGTCTCCGGAAAACAACATGGCGCCGCAGATATCGCGAGCTTGCTGCTGGTCGACATCCGGTTGTGAATAGCGTATTTCCTCCTCTACCGTCCGAGCATCGACCAGGCTTTTGACGTTGGTTTGCTCAAAAAATCCTTTTTTAAGGGCAGGGTGATAAATGACTCGGCCGGATTGTGGCGTTAATTCCCCGGCCAGTAGTTTCAGCAGGGTGGTCTTACCCTTGCCGTTTTTGCCGACAACGCAGATTCTTTCACCCGCTGGGATGGTGATGCTAAAATCCCTGATAAGCGGTGTTTGCGAATCATAAGCGAAGGATAGATTACTGGCAGCTACAGCCTGTTTGCCGGGGAAGGGGCTGCTGCGAAAAGAAAATTCCAGGAATTTCAGTTGCTCGAGCTTATCCTTTTTTTCCATTTTTTTAAGGGTCTTGACACGAGATTGCACCAGATTTGCCAGCCTGGCCTTGGCACGAAATCGGCTGATAAACTGTTCGATTTCCCTGCGACGGCGAGCATCATTGATCCGGGTCTTTTCATATACTTCCTCGTCCTGGGCGATCTGTTCGTAATATTTGGCCGTGTTGCCGGCGATTTTACGTAATTTACGGCGATGGATCCCAATGGTGTGCGTTACCAGCTTGTCCATAAAACTCCTGTCATGGGTGATCAGCATCAGCTCGTGGGGCCAGTTGTTTAAAAACTGCTCGATCCAACGAATGGAGGTGATGTCCAGATAATTAGTGGGCTCATCCAAGAGCAGCAGATCCGGTTCGGAAACCAAGGCCTTGACCAGGTTTAAGCGCACTTGGAAACCACCTGAGAATTCTTTGGGGTGACGGTTAAAGTCTTTTGCAGTGAAGCCCAGCCCGGCAAGGATTTTTTCAACCTTCCATGAATGATCTTGTTCATGCTCGGAAAGTGCTCGCATCCCTTCATTCAAAACCGTGTCGGCGGTAAACTCCAGATGCTGCTGCACATATACGATACGATAATTTTTTGGAATTACAACGGCGCCGGAATCCGGTTGTTCTTCACCGGTTATCAACCGGAAAAGGGTTGTTTTGCCATGACCGTTTTGTCCAACCAGACCCAACCGTTCCCTGGAGTGGAGAGAAAAGCCGATCCCATCGAAGATGAGTCGGTCTCCAAAGCTTTTTGTCAGATTTTCTACCCGGATCATTAATTCCGACCTAATTTCAGGGCTCTTGACCTCAATTGGAAAAACTTCTCGGGAGGCCCTGATATCTAAAGACCTACAAAATTTGTAGTGAAAATGAGCGTAAATTTTGCGACACATCAGTAGTTCTGAATTTAGAAGATTTATTCTCGACCAGGATAGCATTGATGGAATGTCTTGTCATCTTGAAAAATCCTGTCCCGGGGCTCGGCAGCCGGATGATTGTGGCGCTGGGTAGATCGGCCATGTTTTTAACGGCTGTGTTCTTATCTTTCTTGTTATCAGAACTTATTTCATCGGCTGCTTTACTCTTGACAAACCAGGGTAACTTAATATTTTATGTGCGCTGATGATTGACGGAAAACGGACCGCATTTCTGCCAGGCGACATCAGCGACCAAGCATAATAAACCCCAGTGTTGCAACTTTAGGGTAAACAGAGAATGCCAAAACTGCTGCCCCGTAACGAGTAAAAAAAATATACCCTTAGGGTTGCACAAACTCAGGAGGCCAGTCATGTCAGAGGAAGAAAAGGGTTTTGTGGTAAAAGATCGCCGAATCTTTACCGACGAAGACAAGGATGCAGAAACCAACGATAAGAACGAACAGACTCACCCTGCAACGGAGGAGCAGGCCCAGTCACCGCCTGAGGCTGAAGAATCCCCCGAACCTGAAGCTCCGGAACCGTCTAAAACCGATGCATCCGAAGAACAACCGCAGTTTCCGGAAATAAATTTCCCGACGTTTATTGTTTCCTTAAATGCCTCGGCCTTGCTCCATCTGGGCGCCATCGAGGACCCCACGACCGGTCAGAAAACCAAAAATTTACCGATGGCAAAACAAACCATCGATATTTTAAGCATGCTTGAGGAAAAAACAGCCGGCAATTTAGACAATGAAGAAAAAAATTTGTTGAAGAATATCCTTTACGATCTGAGACTGATGTATGTCAAAGAGAAGGGGTAGTTCCGATATTTTTCTCATTAACGAGCGGGACTTCTAACGTTAATGAAAATTCTATCTCCCGCCAAAATAAACTTGTTTCTGCAGGTTACCGGAAAACGCCTGGATGGTTATCATGCGCTGTTTTCTCTGATGTGTTGCGTGGATCTTTGCGACACGATTTCGTTGCAATTCGGTCTCAAAGGTATACGGATTGAATCGTCTCATCCCCAAGTTCCCCTCGATGACACCAACCTGGCCCATAGGGCCGCCACCGTGTTTTTCAAAGCCTTGAATGTCAAAGAAGGCTTAAAAATTTTTATTGATAAATCCATACCGGTGGCCGCCGGTCTTGGTGGTGGGAGCAGCAATGCCGCCAGTGTTCTTAGCGGCCTAAACCAGCACTATGGGCATCCGTTTTCCCGGAACCGGCTGATGTCGATGGGGCTTGGCCTTGGCGCCGATGTGCCTTTTTTTCTTTTCGGCAAACCGGCCCTTGCTTCCGGAATCGGGGAGAAGCTCGAGGCTTATCCCGGACCTTTACCCTTTCACATCGTGGTGGTTTATCCGGGATTTAGGGTCTCCACCGGAGAAGTTTTCCAAAATCTGAATTTGGGATTGACAAATTGTGAAAAAAAATTTAAGAAACCCTTTTCGATCAAAATTGATTTTGATCCAGGGGTGCATCTATGTAACGACCTTGAAATCGTGACTGCATCAGAATATCCGGTGATCACCTCCATTAAGAAGCAGCTTTTAATCCGGGGCGCATTGGGGGCGCTGATGTCGGGAAGCGGATCGGCAGTGTTTGGTCTTTTCTCTGATTCTCACACGGCCGAAAGAGCAAAACAGGCGATTGACGAAAATACCCGTTGGGATGCATTTGTTTGTGATATTTCCGATGGATCCCATCTCGGCGGTGAATGATTTTAGACGTCTGCTTGACGGGGCGGCAACTGTGCTTCCTGATGGATGTTAGCTCGCTACATACCGATTGTTTGAATAATTGTATCAATTATATTTGGCTAGTTTTTCCTTAAACAATGGGGCGTCGTCAAGTGGTAAGACACAGGATTTTGGTTCCTGCATTCGGAGGTTCGAATCCTCCCGCCCCAGCCATTATCGAGTGACGGTGAATTAATATGGAAGGTGTGGCTATTTTTACGGGTAACTCCAACCCGGTACTTGCAAAAAAAATTTGCCAGTACCTCAGTTTGCCCTTAGGGGGCGCTGAGGTAAAAACGTTCAGTGACGGGGAAATTCAAATCGAAATCATCGAAAATGTGCGCTTGAAAGATGTTTTCGTTCTGCAATCCACCTGTTCGCCCGTCAATGACAATCTGGTTGAGCTTTTGTTGATGATCGATGCGTTTAAACGATCTTCAGCCAGAAGAATTACCGTGGTTATTCCCTATTTCGGCTATGCCAGGCAGGACAAAAAAGTCGCACCCAGAGTGCCGATCAGTGCCAAATTAGTTGCCGATATGATAACGCTTGCCGGTGCCAATCGCGTTATTACGATGGACTTGCATGCCGGCCAGATCCAGGGTTTTTTCAACATTCCGGTAGACAACCTGTTTGCGGCACCGGTTCTCATTGATTATATTCGAAACAATTTCAGGGACGAGCTGGTCATCGTCTCTCCGGATGCCGGAGGAGTGGAAAGAGCCCGGGCTTTTGCCAAACGTCTGAATGCCGAACTTGCGATCATCGACAAGCGTCGGGAAGCACCCAACAAGGCCAAAGCCATGGCGGTTATCGGAGATGTCGCCGATAAGGTGGCGGTTATTCTTGACGATATGGCCGACACCGCCGGGACATTAACGGAGGCGGCGGAGGCGGTCATGAACTCGGGTGCAAAGGAAATCCATGCCTGCTGTGCCCATCCCGTTTTATCCGGGCCGGCCATCGAACGGATTTGTGACTCAGCTCTCAAAAGCCTGGTTGTAACAGATACCATACCATTAAAAGAGAACGCCGCCGCCTGCGACAAAATAAAAGTACTGACCATATCAAAACTGATCGGCGAGGCGATTATCCGAAGTTTTAGAGGCGATTCGGTTACATCGTTGTTCGTATGAATTACTGGGTTTAGGGCTCCAAGGTTCAGAGGTTCATTGTTAAGCTAGCCCTGAACGGTGAACCCGGAACCTTTGAACCTACATCTATTAACTAAATAGGAGGTCATTTCTTTGGAACGAATAGAACTTCAAACAACTGTAAGAAAATCCACAGGTAATAGTCCGGCACGAAGTCTGAGAAGGTCCGGCTATATACCTGCAGTTTTATACGGGCCGAAAGCAGATCCGATTTTACTGTCAGTTAATATTAAAGACCTTGAGCAAGTTTTTAAGCAGGGCAACGTCTTTCAAATTATTTTAAACCTTGTTATTCAAAACGGGAAAAAGATTACCAAAGCGGCCATGGTCAAGGAACTGCAGACCCACCCGGTTTCGGGAAATTTTATTCATATTGATTTCTATGAAATTGATATGAAACGTCAAATCAATGTCATGGTTCCGATTGTCACCAATGGCCAATCGGTGGGCGTTGAAAACGGCGGTATGCTGAATATTGTTCGTCGAGAGATTGAGCTCCTTTGTCTGCCGGGGGATATCCCGGAGGCCATTGAAATTGATATTACAGATCTGGATATCGGTGACTCCATCCATATTGAAGACATACCGCTGGGCGAGAACGTTGAAGTCTCGGCGGATTTTAATTTTACGGTGGTTACCGTACTCAGCCCGACGGTAGAAGAAGAAGAGGTGGTTGAAGAAGAGGAAGGCGAACTCGAGGCCGGCGAAGAAGCAGAGGGTGAAGAGGCTGGGGAAGCCGACGAATCCTCAGAGGAAAAATAGTTTTAACAGCAGGCTGGAGAGCCCGACTCACAGCTGTGATCAACTACAGATGTTGAGCCGACCATCCAGCCTGCTTTTATGATGGGCTTTCGCTTATCGGAAATGTACCCGAAAATAATTTGAGATTGGTGGTTGGCCTTGGAAATCCAGGTGCCCGCTATGCGAACACACGGCATAATGCCGGCTTCATGATTGCCGACAAAATCTCACGGGATTTCAATATTTCCTTTGATAAAACAAAGTTCGATTGCGATTTTGGGCGTGGAAATATAGAAAACGTGGAGGTACTTCTGGCCAAACCGATGGCATATATGAACCGCAGCGGGCCTCCCATACAAAAGCTGGCCCATTTTTTTCGTATACAATCCAAGGAGATGGTTGTCATCCACGACGACATCGACCTTGTTTTTGGAAGATTAAAAATAAAAAAGAAAGGAGGGCATGGCGGACACAATGGCATAAGATCGTTAATGGATGCCTTTGGCGGGGGCGATTTTGTTCGACTTCGTATTGGCGTCGGGCGTTCCGAGTTAGGGGATAATGTGACGGATCATGTTCTGGGCAGATTTTCCGTACAAAATGCAGAAGCGTTGACCCGTATCATTTCAGGAGCCCGGGATGCCGTCGTTACGATTCTATGCAAGGGTACTCAGGCAGGTATGAACTTATTTAACGGTAAAGATCTTGCGATCACAGCGTAAACGAAAATCTATCATTTGGAGGACAGGATGAATTACTTATTACCGCTGATTTGTACACTGGTTGGAATAGCCGGTGTGGTTTTTTCACTTATTCTTGCGAGTTTGGTCAAAAGCGCTCCGGCAGGCTCCGAAAAAATGGTCGACATCGCAAATGCCATCAAGACGGGGGCCATTGCTTATTTGAATCGTCAGCTCAAAAGCATGGGCGTTGCCGGAATCATCATATTTATTATCATTATCATTGCCCTGGGCTTTAAGACCGCACTTGGCTTCCTGGTCGGTGCCGTCGCTTCCTTTGCCGCCGGCTATATCGGTATGCGGGTATCGGTCATCGCCAATGTGCGTACCGCTGAAGCGGCCAAGGGGGGGCTGGCCAAAGGGTTGGCCATGGCATTTAGAGGCGGTGCCGTGACGGGTATGATCGTTGCCGGCCTGGCGCTGACGGCTGTCGCCGGGTTTTACACGATATTAATTGCCAGCGGCACGGAAACCCGGGATGCCGTGATCGCCCTGGTGGCCCTGGGTTTTGGCGGAAGTCTTATTTCCATTTTTGCCCGCTTGGGCGGCGGTATATTTACCAAGGGTGCCGATGTCGGTGCCGACCTGGTGGGTAAAGTTGAGGCCGGTATCCCGGAGGACGATCCGCGCAACCCGGCAACCATTGCCGACAATGTCGGAGACAATGTGGGCGACTGTGCCGGTATGGCGGCCGACCTATTTGAAACCTACGCTGTAACGGCGGTTGCGGCCATGTTGCTGGGAAATCTGATCTATCCTCAGTTCATCATTGCGACCGAATTCCCCCTCGTGCTCGGTGCTATTGCGATTGTTGCATCCATGATCGCCGTTTTCTTCGTCAAGCTGGGACCCAGCGAGTATATCATGGGCGCCCTGTACAAAGGCATGTTCGGTGCGGCCGTTTTGGCTGGTATCGCTTTTTTGGTGGCCTGCACGACATCGTTTTCCGGCATCGCCGAAATTTCCGGCATGAAAATCTTTTTATCCACCCTGGTCGGTCTGATTCTAACCGTGTTGATCGTCATGATCACCGAATATTATACCGGCATCCGCAAACCGGTTAAGCTGATTGCCGAGGCGTCCACCACCGGACACGGTACCAATATCATCGCCGGTCTGGCCGTCAGCATGGAGGCCACGGCACTGCCGGTGGTGACCATCTGTGTTGCCATTGGCGCCGCCTATGCCGCCGCCGGGCTTTACGGAATTGCCATGGCCGCCATGTCGATGCTTTCCATGACCGGCATGGTGATCGCCATCGATGCCTACGGTCCGATTACCGACAATGCCGGCGGTATTGCCGAAATGGCGGAAATGGATGAGAGCGTACGGGCCGTGACCGATCCGCTGGATGCCGTGGGCAACACCACTAAAGCCGTCACCAAGGGATATGCCATCGGTTCGGCCGCATTGGCCGCCCTGGTTCTGTTTGCGGCTTACACCCAGGAATTCGTACTGCACGGCTCGCAAGCGGAATTGAGTTTTGACCTGAGTGATGTCAGCGTTATCATCGGCCTTTTTCTGGGCGGACTGATGCCGTATCTATTTGCCTCAATTGCCATGCGCGCGGTTGGCAAAGCCGGTGGCGCCGTGGTGGACGAGGTCAGACGCCAGTTTCGTGAAATTCCGGGTATTATGGAGGGAACCGCCAAGCCGGATTATGCCGCCTGTGTGGATATCGTCACCAAATTTGCCTTGAGAGAAATGATCGTTCCCGCCATTCTGCCCGTGATTGCTCCGGTGCTGGTCGGCCTGATCTTGGGAAAAATAGCCTTGGGCGGACTTCTCATCGGCAGTATTGTTACCGGTCTATTTCTGGCCATTTCCATGACCACCGGCGGGGCTGCCTGGGACAATGCCAAAAAATACATTGAAGATGGACATCTGGGTGGTAAAGGCAGCGATGCGCACAAGGCTGCCGTCACCGGCGACACCGTCGGCGATCCTTACAAGGATACCGCCGGACCCGCCATCAATCCGATGATCAAGATTCTCAATGTCGTGGCCTTATTGCTGGTGCCGTTCCTGCTGTAAGCACTTTTATTGATCATTGAATTCATTAAAAGGATTGGCGTAGCAATACGCCAATCCTTTTTTATTGATTGTTTTCAAAAGGTATGGTATAGGTTCTTTGCCTGACAATCATTAAAAATGAGGGTATCTACCAGCGCAGTTAGCCCAAACCATTTGCGATGGGGCCGCAAGGTGGATACCCACTCTTTAAAAATACGATAATGGGTGGGGATATGACCAAAAAAGAAGCCAAAGAGAACACTGAGAGTTTGAACGAAACAATGCGTGAATTCCAAGTGGGTGACCTCGCGGTGTATCCTGCTCATGGTGTTGGCACGATTCAGGCCATTGAAAGCCGGGTTATCAACGGTGAAAAACATGACTTTTATATCATGAAGGTCATCGAAAACGGAATGGTGATCATGATTCCCATCAGAAACGTTGAATCCGTCGGCTTAAGAGAAATTATCAACCAAAAAGAGGTTCCGAAAATATATGAAGTCATGAGGGTCCGCACGGATGGGGTGCCGGCCCAGACCTGGAACCGGCGTTATCGAGAGTACATGGATAAAATCAAAACCGGCTCGCTTTTTGATGTGGCGGAGGTCTTCAGAGATCTTTCCCTGTTAAAACTCACCAAGGACCTTTCTTTTGGAGAGCGCAAGCTTTATGACACGGCCCAGGTGTTGTTGGTACGGGAGTTGTCGACTGCTAAAAAAACAGATGAAGAAACCATTATTTCCGAGTTAGAGTCTCTTTTTGTCTCAGAAAGTTTGGAAAATTAATCCTTCCCAGCAGCATGCCTGTTTATGGTGCCTTTACCATCCTTGTCAATGAATCCGATCAGGGCCGGCGGCTCGATGCCGTGGTTGCCGCTCACCTTCCCGGCTGTTCCCGCTCGTTGGCTGTCAATTTAATTACAAACCTTCAAATTCTTGTCGACCATCAGGCTAAAAAACCCGGTTACCGGGTAAAATGCGGCGATAAGATCCTGGGCCGGATTCCGGACCCCGCGCAAGTTGAATATAAACCCGAACCCATCCCCCTTCAGATCATATACCAGGACAGCCATATCGTGGTACTTAACAAACAAGCCGGTATGGTTGTGCATCCCGCACCCGGGCACAGCCGCGGTACCGTGGTCAACGCACTGCTCTATCATTGTCCCGATTTGGAAGGTATTGGTGGTAAGATTCGGCCGGGCATTGTTCACCGACTTGACAAGGATACATCGGGAACCATGGTGGTTGCCAAAAATGCCGCTGCACTCGAAAACCTGGCCAAACAATTTAAAACACGTAGCGTTCAAAAAATTTACCTGGCCCTGGTTTACGGGGAATTGTGCACAGATGAGGGGATTATTACACTGCCCATCGGTCGTCATCCGGTTCATCGAAAACGAATGTCTACCGTCTCACGAAAAGGCCGTTCGGCAGAAACAGCCTGGCGGGTTCGTAAACGGCTGCCGGGTATTACCCTGCTCGAACTGACTTTAAAAACCGGCAGAACGCATCAAATTCGCGTTCATTGTTCGGCGATGGATCATCCGATAGTTGGTGATCAGGTTTATCGTTCCCGGAAGTGGTTAAAAGATACGGCCGGGTCGTATTCGGGCGAATCGTCATCACTGTTTACCGCGCTCAAATCGATACCCCGACAAATGCTGCATGCCTGGAGACTTGGTCTGATCCATCCGCATTCGGGTGAGAGGATGATCTTCAAATCGCCGATACCGGAGGATATGGCGGAATTGATGGAGAAACTAGAGGGCAGAGGGCAAAGGGCGCAGGGCAAAGGGCATAGGGCTCAAGGCGCAGGGCATAAGGCGTAAGGTATGTTGCGGGTTTCGAGGTGCGGGCACAATGAGCATAGAGCAAAGGGCAGAGCGCATAGAATACGACTTCCGTGATCTGTGTTCTGTCTTCTGTTTTCTTTCATCTGTTCTCTGGCGCTAGGCTTTCACAATCAAGTACGTCAAATACCCCACGTAACAGGCCAGCAGAATAAATCCGTCCCGGCGATTTACGGTCGTATCTCTTCTCATCATCAGCCAGGGCAAAAAGCTGGTAAACATCATCACCAGATAATCGACCCATAAGCCGCTTTCGAAAAACCCGCCGGGGATGGGAATGGGTCGCACCATCGATGCGACACCCAGCACACTCATGATGTTAAAAACGTTGCTGCCTACCAGATTGCCGATACTGATATCCATTTCCCCTCGCATGGCCGCCACCACTGATGTGGCAAGCTCCGGCAGCGACGTTCCAAAGGCAACGATGGTCAAACCGATAAATTTTTCACTGACACCCAGGATGGTCATGATTTTTACGGCGTTATCGACAACAATTTGGGCACCTCCGACAACACCGGCAATGCCGGCCACAATCAGTAAAATCTGTTTGGTTCTGGAAGCAACAAAGCCGATGTCTTCCAATTCGGATTCAATACCGGCGGCCCCGGCGGTTTCTTTTTTTGCCAGGTAATAGTTAAATAATGTATATAGAATGATGCCGGCAAAAAGTGTTGTGCCCTCGATACGGCCCAGGATCGAATTGAGGGTCAACAGGAAAAGGTATGCCGATATGGCCAGCATGATCGGGATGTCGCGTCTGACCACCGAAGGGTCGCTTTTAATCGGATTGAACACTGCCGACAAACCCAGCACCAGGGCTATATTACAGATATTGCTGCCGACGACGTTTCCCACCGCGATCATGCTTTTGCCCTGGATTGAGGAGATAAGACTAACCACCAACTCCGGGGTTGATGTACCGAATGCTACTACTGTCAAACCGATGACAATCGGCGTGATGCCCAAACTGCGCGCCAGGCTGGAAGATCCCTTTACCAACCATTCGGCCCCGAAGTAAAGCAACACAAATCCGACCAGACAAAACAGGGCGAGTGCATACAGCGGCATAGCAAATTATCCTTTTAAAACAAATCCTGAATAGGATTAAGAATTCCAGGTGCAAAAGGCGTTGAGGGGCAATCAGGGGAAAATCCTTTCGGCTTCTTCGCGCCATAACACCTTGGAGGCGTGTTCCATCCGTGCAATGATCTCCTCAACGCCTTCCGTGGTTGTCTGGAGATGGGGTGATAGCACTGCATTAAATCGTTTTTCAGCCATAATTAACTCCTTTCTGTGCTAGTGTTTTCTACGAATATAAACGTCGAAACCCGGCTTGGATAGCATAATAGTAATTCGATATTCGTAAATTTCTCCTGGCCCGTGGAACAATATGGTAATTCAAAATCGGTTTGTCAGCCACCTGGGATGGAAATATTGATGGATCCCATATGTAGGGGAATTTGGAAGTTGGAAGTCGGAAGGAGGAATACGGAAGACGGAGTGGATTAATGAGAAGCCGGGAAGCTAAAGGCTGAGAGCTCAAATCAAAAGAGGTTAGCGGCAGGCCAGCTGAATAAATCATCAATATTCATTCGTCATTCGTCATTCCCTACACCATTCCTTTAAAGGCCATAAAGGTCAGTGAGAGGATTCCAGCGGTGACCAGGGCGATGGAAGTGTCCTGCAGAGGGCGGGGAACCCGGGCGATCATGATGCGCTCCCGCACGCCGGCGAATAGAATCAGTGCCAGGCCGAAACCCACCGCGTACGCAAAGGATGCTACCAGGGCTTCTATGAAGGTGTACTCTTCATTGACATTGATAAGGCATACCCCCATGACGGCACAGTTGGTGGTAATCAGTGGCAAAAAGATGCCCAGGCCGGCATACAGCGCCGGAATACTCTTTTTTAAAAACATTTCCACAAACTGGACCAGGGAGGCA
>JARFPZ010000493.1 GCA_029288035.1 Desulfosarcina sp. | reverse complement strand
CTACCTGGACAGCAACGGCTGGCTGCTTGGCCCCCTGCCCGAAGAACCCCTCTGGCGTTCAGCCGCATTACCCGACTGGCGTCTGATTGACTGGCCGATCGTGTTCCAGCAAACGGGGAGTATCGCAACGATTGTGGTTTTGAGTGTCATCTCCCTGCTGCTGAACTCAACCGGCATCGAATTCATTGCCGGTCGCGACCTGGAGATCAACCGCGATCTTAAAGCCAGCGGTATCGCAAACCTGGCCACCGGATTCATCGGTGCCCCCTCCAGTTATGTGTTTATCAGCCAGACCGCTCTTGCCACACGCATGGGTGCCAGGGATCGATCCGTCGGCATCTTGCACGGACTTTTTTTGCTGATGGTCTTCTTCGTTGGGGGTACGTTCCTTGATTTTTTTCCCAAATTCGTCGCCGCCGGTCTCCCGATCTACCTGGGGCTGTCCATGCTGTGGGAGTGGCTGATCGATGCGCGGCGATCGGTTCCCAGAGTCGACTTTGCGATTATCGTGGGCATTCTGTTGATTGTAGAATTCTTCGGGTTTTTGCAGGGCATCGGTATCGGAATTGTGGCTTCGGTGGTTATTTTCGTTTTTCGCTACAGTTCCATCGACATTATTAAAAATAAATTTGACGGCAGCAGCTTTCGCAGCAGCAAGGACCGCTCGATTACCGACCAGCGGTTGTTGGATTATCACAGCGACCAGCTGGTGATTTTGCAACTGCAGGGCTTTATTTTTTTCGGAACCGCCAACAGCCTATATGAAAAGATCAAACAGCTGACAACGATGCCGGATAACGCCCTCAAGTTTATTGTCATGGACATGATGCTAGTGCAGGGCATCGACTCATCAGCTGTCAAAAGCTTTCAAAAACTAGCTCGCGATCTCGAAAAAAAGGATATCGATCTGGTGATTGTCCATGCATCGGAACCTGTCAGAACAGCCTTCGAAGCCGATGGCCTCCAGAGCAGCGAGTATGAGCGCCTCCATTATTTCGACGACCTGGAGCATGCAACCGAGTGGTGCGAAGACCTCATCACCGAAAATGAAGCCCGCAAGATCGAGGCGGCCAAAATGGAAGGCCAGGCGGCGGTGGCCGATCTATTTCAGGCGGTATATGCAGACATGATGGCCGCGCTAGAAATCCAGGTCATGTTTGAGACCCTGATCGAACGGATGAAAGCCTATCTGGAAACCCTCGATGTGGCCACAGGTGATTATCTCTACTGCCAGAACGAAATTTCCACCGACGTCTACTTTATCGTCCGAGGCCAGGTGACGCTTGTCGGTACGAATTCGGAAGGAGCATCGTTTCGATTTCGAACCCTGGGCCCATGGACCCTCACCGGAGAAATCGGCGCGTTCCTCGGATATCATGCCCCCTATGACGCGATGCTGGAAAAAGCCGGACTAATTTACAGGCTGACTGCTGAAAAAAGAAAAAAGCTGGAAGCTGAAGATGCCGCCCTGGCATCCGACCTGCAAAGACTGATCATCACTATGCTCGGCTCTCAGTTGATGAAGACAACCCGGGCGTTAGGAGGCACCACTGGCTAAAGCGTTATGAAAATGATAAGGGAAAATTCACGATTCAGGATCGGATGGGACCTGCTCATCCTGGTGCTGGTTATTGCCAGCTGCCTTCTGATTCCGTTTCAGATCGCTTTACAGCACGTGATTGATTGACGCGCTGCCGAGATTGTTTACCTGGTTGATCTCTGTTTTCTGATCGATATCTTCTTAAACTTTTTTACCTCTTACCGGCACAAAGGCACGGAAATCACGGATTGTAAAAAAACGTCCGCCCGTTACCTCAAAACCTTATTTGTGATTGACCTGGTGGCTAACTTCCCGTTGGACGCCTTCTTATTGATGTTCCAAGAAATCCAGGTTTACAGCGTCCCCCTGGTATTGATACTGCGCGTTCCGCGCCTTTTGCGGATTGTGCGAATGTTTGTAATCTTCCGTCGCTGGGAGATGCAAAGCTGGAGCAATTCCGGTTACCTTTGGATTGCCAAATTTTTTGTGGCTGTATTGCTGTTCACCCATTGGATTGCCTGTGCCTGGTACCTGGTGGCCTATATAAGTGATTTCCCGCCGGACTGCTGGGTGGTACTGATGGGAATCCAGGACGCTGATGCGGCTACGCGTTATATTCGTTCGCTATATTGGACAATCATCACCATGACCACGGTTGGTTACGGCGATATTACGCCCCACCGGGATATCGAGTATGTGTTCACCATGGGAGTCATGCTGCTGGGTGCATCCGGCTATGCCTTCATCATCGGTAAAATTGCTTCGCTGTTCAGCAATATCGATGCCGCCAAAGCCAGCTATTGGAACCGGATCGAAGCTGTTAATCAATATCTGCGTTCCCGCAATGTGCCCCGCAATTTAAACGAACAGGTCAGAGACTATTACGAGTACCTGTGGGCACACCACCGGGGGGTGAAGGAAGACACCCTTTTCGATGATCTGCCGACACCGTTTCGCCTCGATATACTGAGATACATAACACGGAAGCTTTTGGAAAAGGTGCCGCTGTTCATGTACTGTTCACCAGCGCTTCGAGACATTTTGTTAATGGCACTGAAACCGCAATCCTTTGCCCCTGAGGGTTAGATCGCCCGGGAAGGCGAGGTGGGTAAAAAAATATTTTTCATCAGCCGGGGAAGGGTTGAAATTACCGCCAATGACGGCCAGACGCAACATGGCATCCTGGAGGATAGCGACTATTTCGGAAACCTCTCCCTGATTCTCAGGGAAAAACGCACAGCCTCTGTCAAAGCCCTGACCTATTGCGAGATATTTAAGCTTGACAGGGCCGATTTCAACCGTATAAAGGACGAATATCCGGAATTCAGAGACGTTCTCACCAAAATGTCTTCGGAAAAAACCGATAAAGTCTCCGCCCATGTCCTGGCCGGGATTGTATTGTAATTGGCAATAATGGCGCTTGTGAAATAAATTTTAAGATAGAAAGGTATATCCCATGGGCGAGGAAGCGAAAAAGTTAAATTTGGGAGCCGACACGATCATTTCCAATCTGACCTCAACGGCGATCCTGGGCATTTTGAACACCAGTATCGTGGTGTCTTTTGCCACCCTCATCTTTGCGGGGACCTGTCCCGAGTATTTTGCCAGCGGGGTCGCCTTTTTCCTGCTGGCCGGTAGTATCGGCAGCATTTTGCTTGCCCTGTTTTCTTCGTATGAGGGGACCATCGGATGCCTACAGGACGTGCCTTCGGCCATCTCTGGACTGATGGCCGTATCTTTGGCCGGCATGCTGGCCGGCAGCAGTCAGGCAACCATTTTTGCCAATATTTTTACGGTCATTTTACTGGCAACACTGATGACCGGCATCGCTTTTGTGTTGCTGGGCTATTTCAAGCTGGGCAACCTGGTACGGTTTATCCCCTACCCTGTCATGGGGGGATTTCTGGCGGGCACCGGTTGGATCCTGGTTAAAGCCGGCCTGGATGTATCCACCGGCTTGTCCTTCAACCTGCTCCAGGCTTTCACATTTTTCTCCCAGGTCAATATCGGGCAGCTGGCCTGCGGCGTGTTGTTTGGCGTTTGGTTTTTTATCCTGTCGCGCTATTTCTCTTCCAACGTGCTGATGGCTGCCAGCGTGGTGATTAGCATCGTGATATTTTTTATTGTTGCCGGCGTGCTGGATGTTTCCGCCGCTCAGCTCGAAAAACAGGGATGGCTGTTGGGACCGCTGCCCAAAGGTTCGCTGTGGCGGTCGTTGACGGTTCCCGATTTCAGCTCCATTAAGTGGACATTATTGGGCACCCAGGTCGGCAGCATTTTAACCATCGTCCTTTTGAGTGCCATCTCCTTTTTGTTGGGCGCCAGCGCCCTCGAGCTGATTGCCAACCGGGATCTGGACATGAACAAAGATCTTCAGAAGACCGGAATCACCAACATGATCGCCTCGTTATTTGGGGCGCCCGCCAGCTACCTGGTCTTCAGCGACACGGCCCTGGCAACCCAGATGGGCGCCCGCACCCGGTTTGCCGGGATTTTTATGGGCCTTTTCATAGCAGTTATTTTTTTTCTGGGCGGCCAGATATTATCCTACGTTCCGAAATTTGTCGCCGGCGGCATGATCCTTTTCATCGGCCTCTCCCTGTTGGCGGAATGGCTCGTGGACGTCCGCAAAAGCTTTCCACTCATTGACTACCTGATTGTGGTCAGCATTTTGCTGATCATCGAGTTTGTCGGGTTTCTGGAAGGCGTCGGCGCCGGCATATTCGCCTCGGTCATCATCTTTGTTATCCGTTACAGCTCCATCAATCTGGTGAAAAACGCTGGTGACGGCAATCGTTTCAGAAGCAGCAAAGATCGGTCCATACCCGATCAACGCCTGTTGGACCATTATGCCCATCAATCCCTGATTCTTCAATTGCAGGGATTTATATTCTTTGGAACCGCCAACAGCCTTTACGAAACCATCCGCAGTTATGTCGAGTCATCGGAAACACCGCTGCGGTTCATAATGCTGGATCTGGCGCTTGTGCGGGGAATCGACTCATCAGCCGTTAAAAGTTTTGAAAAAATCATGCAGCTGCTCAACAAAAACGATATTTACCTGTTTCTAGCCAATTTGTCCGATAGAACCAAACATCAGCTTGAGGCCGGCGGTTTCTCCGGCGATGCGCATGAGCGGCTGAATTTCTTTGCCGACCTTGATCGGTCCCTGGAACATTGTGAAGATAATATCGTTGCTGCCCAAATGGGCGCCGATCAGGCCGAGCTGCAAGATGTCAGGCAGGTGAAGGACGATCTGATGCAGGCTGTGTACAATGACGTGATGGCGGCCTTGGATCATCAGGTCCGGTATGAAGAACTGGTAGAAAGGATGAAGCCCTATCTGGATGAAATGAAAGTAAAAGACGGAGAGTACCTTTTCAAGCAACGGGACACCAACCGGAATCTCTTTTTTATCATGCGCGGCACGGTTGACCTGATCGGCGAAAGCCGGCAAGGCACCACGACGCGTATCCGCACCCTTGGTCCCTGGACGGTAACCGGCGAAGTTGGTTCCTTCTCAGGATACCACGCACCGTATTCCGCTATTGTGGAAAAGGAAGGATTGATTTACAAGCTCAGCGAAGAAAATCGAAAGCAAATGGAGGGTGAAAATCCGAAGCTGGCTGCCGAATTTCACAAACTGATTATTATCATGATCGTCAATCAGTTGATTAAGGCTAGCCGTACCATGGATGACTCTTTATAATCGAGCAGGTGGGCCGTTACGGAGTTTACGTCTATGCTCAGACTGCATTTTCTTCACATTTAAAAAAAAGCACCATGCTTACTATATTGCGTTAAGAAATCTAAAAAATTGCTTTATTAGAGATTACGGCTTCTACAATCATCTATATCCATTGCTGCTTGTAGATTGTGCTTACAAATATACAACGGATGACGCTGGCGAATAAAAATCAGTGAAAAGTATAGAACAGCAATCGAAATCCATAAATCTTCAATTTTTATATTGCTTCTGCCAATCTACAATAATGTGCTGCCACAGAAACTGTAAATTAGCCACCCCAATCCATAATTTTAGACTCCTGCCAGAAGTTTACATTCCGGCTATTAATTTACAATAAATAATATTAACAGATAGTTATAGATTACTCTTACAAATACACAATCCTATCACTTCACATCTGACTCTAATTTTTCTGCTATCTCTGAAAAAAGCCAGTAGGCATCAGCCGCATCAGAGATAAAGGCTTTTCTGTGCTTTTTGTAGATATCCCACCCGTTTTTCTTCCACAGCCTAAAACACTCCTTCATGGCCATGCCAAGCCTGGGCTCATTTATTTTAGATTTCAGATCATGCCCTGAATCTAGGCCGGAAACTAATTCGCCTATCAGCGTTGAGGTCTCCAGGCCATCTATTTTTTTATTAATCTCACCCTTTATCCCCATCTTGCGCTGCAGCCTCTTTATATACTCGATCTGCGCTTTGGTTGCCGGTATTGAATCGACTGACATTTAATTCACCTCCAAAGGACCTCTTCCTTTCTAAAAAACGGAAGAGGCCTTTTTTATTCATAATTTTTGCCTGGTTTAATCGATAATAAATAACAAATGAGTAGTTTTGGCAAATGATAACGCCTTGTTAAAATTCGTATAAGCCTAAGCGGTTGAATAGCCGAGAAAAGTAATTTCAAATTCTTTTTTAATAAAAGCGGCTAAAAATTGATTTAATTAAATGAGAGGAATGAAGAGGTGAATGGGTGAAACGATTAAATTTCAAATCAATAATCTACCAACTAGGCCATGAGAGGAGGTTGACATGTCCAAAAAAAGCAACCTGAAGATTCTGCAAGACGCTGTGGCAAGAATCCAAAGGGTTATTGAAAATGACGACGGGGAGAACCCATTATTCTCCCAAACTATGACCAAATACGAAAATAAGTGGCTAAAAGAATATTTTATTGAGGCCACCACGAGTCCTACGTCTGGTAGAAAGACAATAGCCAAGCCAGGGGCATTCGACAAAAAGGATATGCATGTGCGGCAAAACTAGATTTTCCCTAACAATGTCAAAAGGAGGCAACACTCGATTATGAAAAAGGCATTTTTATTGATATCTATCATTGCTTTTATATTCGGATGCCAGGATCAAAAACAGGCAAGCGAAAAAATTCCAGCACCAAAACCCAGACGTGTATTCATTATTGGAATCGATGAATCCGGCTCATACAAATTACGAGAGCAAGCAAAGAAACTGATTGCCAGAGTTATCAATGAGCTT
Source organism: Desulfosarcina sp. (assembly GCA_029288035.1). Lineage (GTDB taxonomy): Bacteria > Desulfobacterota > Desulfobacteria > Desulfobacterales > JAFDCJ01 > JAFDCJ01. Next base: position 1,528 of record JARFPZ010000493.1, on the reverse strand, counting down.
GAGCCCGGTGATATATTATACTTAAGACGCATCAACGATTCATCCTATTTGGATAGCAGCACCCTCTTTCGACTCGAACTTCCTGCCCTGCAAAGACCTAAAACCAATAATCCTTTTGACAGAAAAGCAAACCGAACCCGAAAATTTCATACTATTCATGTCAATTCACTGAAAAAAGAGGCGATTCAACGGCTTGCCGATATTAAATTCAAAGTCGCCAAACACACCGACATATACGGATTTCTTGCCGCATCAAACGACAGATTTAATTTGGCTCCCCAAGATTATCAGAAAATCCTGATCATCGCCTCAGATCTAAAAGACAATGTTCGGCATAAGGTCAACCTTGATCTGTCAGGTGCCTATGTGGCCGTCGTGGGATTTCAAAATTCAAAAAATCCCCAAGAATCACGCACTTTAAAAAACCATTGGATCAAAAAGTTAATGCAGTCAGGCGCTGCTAAAGTGATCTTTTTGTCGATTGAAGAAAAATTTACAACTCAGCATTTCATGGGGTAGTGAAAATGATCTCATCAACATTAGGTGTACAGCTTGGGATAGCACTAATATGCATACTTGTCATGGTTTGCCTGTTTAGCCTTTTTGAAAGACAATTTGGGCAAATATTAAGTGCCTTATTTGCACTTTTTCTGCGACCATTTCTGTTAATTAATGATTCACTTCAAACATTCTGGCGTCATGTAGGGCAGTTTTACCATGATCAGTTTTCAGTGAACGGCCAACTTGACTTGCAACAGGTTTTCTTTCAGTTTATCGGTGCCGTCCTTTACACGATTTTTTTCTTTGGTTTTTATTATTCTGAGTATCATCTGCTTTCACTTTCAATGACAGCAGCAGGTATTGATGCCGGCCAGCATGATTCACTATTAGGAGCAGGGTCACTTACTTCCCTTGCGCTGATCGCATGCCCTTTGTTCTGGGGTGCTGTTCTCCTCGATTTATCAGGTATGACAAATACCGCTCCCTGGAGGGATGCTTTTAATGAAAATTGGAAAGGGCATCTATTGTTTATAGCCCTGTTCTCCCTGTTTCTATCATTACTTGTCTCTATTTCTTTAGGCCTTTTTAGAGGGAAAGTCATAGCTGATGAAAATCTAAACTCTACAAATTATGCCGCTTCCTTTGACAATGGCCTCACTGATTCGAGCACAGGGCTCATATCAAGCAAACCTTCTCTTTCTGAGTCGGCTGTCAATCAGAATACAGGTGGGGTGTATTATTGGATTCCGATCATAGCCAATGTTTGTATTCCTGTCTTAGTTGGGGTGAGCGGAGTATTTTCAAGCTGGGGGGTTGTGACACTTATTAAGTTCATCATGTTGATTGTTGGCTTTTTGATCATTTCGCCATTGGGATTGTTATTAATCGTCTCAAGTCTGCTCGTAAATGTCATTGATAGATTATATCAACTCTTTGACACAATCATTAAGCTTTTTACAGCGGCAGGAAACAGATTTATGGGTGTTTTTGGTTGGAGACCTGCAGAACCAAAACAGCCGCAAGATCA
>JARFPZ010000396.1 GCA_029288035.1 Desulfosarcina sp. | reverse complement strand
GGTTGGTCCATGTGTTCCTCCTGAATCTGTTAATCTCTCCTGGGTTAGATTCCCCGCAGTTTGCTGCGATAAAAGTGAGTTAAATCCTAAAAACATGATACTCCGCGGCTTGCCGCGGAGAGATTTCATTGTCTTCGCGGTACCATATAGCCAAAGCGGTGCCGGGTTGCAATAGAAAACTTAAGAATTCACCTTAACAACCACCAGTGTTACATCGTCTTTATTTCCCAGCGGGCGACTGAAACGATTCAATTCATCGATAACTGCCTGCAGGATTTCCATGGCCGTATCTCGGGCATGAACGCTGATAATATTGCGCAACCTTTCTTTGCCGAACATTTGTCCCTCAGAATTTTGAGACTCCCAGATTCCGTCGGTACCAATTAAAAGAATCTGTCCCGGTGCTATCTTGCGTTGAAATTCTTGATAGGCCGCTTTTTCCGAAACGCCCAAAGGCAGGGAATGACCTGCAAGTTCTTCAAAAGCTCCGGCGTCCGGATCGAAAGTAAACGCCGGATCGTGTCCTGCATTTACCCAGCGGATGATGTTGTTCGGACGGTCTATTTCACAGATAAACAAGGTCATAAAGCGGCCGGAATCCTCCACATCCCGGGCTAACTCCCGGTTGACATCCGCAAGAATCTGATTGAGATAGCCGGTCTTTGAGGCGCGTTGTCGCAGAAAAGCCCGGGCGGAGGTCATCAGCAGGGCTGAAGCAATCCCATGATCGGAGACATCTCCGACGACGATTTTGATTTTGCCCGGTTCATTTTTGTCCACCGGCAAATAATCAAAGTAATCCCCGCCGGTTTCTTCGCAGTAAATGCTTTTTCCGGCAATATCCAGGCCCTGGATTTCCGGAGCGGCAGCTGGCAGCAAGTGCTGCTGGACTTCCTTGGCAATGCCCAGGGATTGGCGGATGCGATCGCGTTCCTGAAGCCCTGCGGTCATTTCGTTAATCACGTCACCGGTATATCCGATTTCATCGTTGGAGGTTACTTGCACCTTTTTGTCGAAACGCCCCTTTTTGACGCCGCTCAATGTTTGAATAATTTCTTTCAGCGGCATCGTCAGGTTTCTGCTGACCAGCATCGTTAGAACGATACCGACCCCAATGAATATAAGCCCGTTGGTGAATATGGCTGATCTGATCAGCTGTAGGGCGGTGGCTGGGTCATCAACATTGCCGCTGATTCTGTCTATGATCTGCAGGATGGAAAACAAGGGAATCAGGTTGCAGGCAACCAACAGGGCCGTCAGTCGCGTGCGGATCCTAATCCGCAAGGTTTTAGGGATCTTGTGCAATCCGCCATCGGGGAAGAAATGGGGAGCCAGTCGCTTTTGCAATACGTGTTCAAGCAGAAAGAAGGCAACGGTGACGGTGATGATGCCCGTACTAATATTCAGCACAAAGGATCGCTGACTGTGAATGGGATCGGCCTGGGTTAATAAAAATACTGTGGGGTAGAGAACGGCTGCTAAAAGCCACATGCTAAAATCAATGGCGATCAGGACAAAGGGTTCATTGAGTAATCTCCGACGGGCCCTGCTTCCCAGTCCCGGCGAAGTAGGTGTCCGGTTTGCCTTGGCAGTCAAGTATTGCCGGATAGGCCGCTCGTATACCAATATTAGTACCGTTACAAATATAAAGGCAAACGGTGAAAAGGCCTTGTCAAATAAATTAGCGAAACTATTTTCAAAAAGGCTGGCCGTTAAAGGATCTTCCGCCTTGAAGATCAGAACTTGAACGAGCTCCGCAGCAATAAAGTTGGCCAGGAAGTTGGCCGCCAGCATTTCATTTTTGAGATGAAAAAGTTTTAATTTGGTCATGACCCCGGTCCCCTGTAGCTTGTGTTTCCGGAGAAAACGCATTCGATGTCTGGAATAAGGCTCTTCTTTATCAAGCCAACATCGAAACATCAACGTTTCAATTTTTTTGTCATTGTAATCCCTATCGTATGGTATATGTTTAGTACTGGAACCGATCACTCCAGGCTCAATCTTATTTAAGTGGCTCTTTACTCGATTTGCATCGATCACCTTTAAAACGGCGATCGATACGGATTGGAGTGATCCAGTTCACAGGAGACCTCATCTATGAAATTTAAAAGTGTTGAACATGTCCGGACTGAGCTGAAAAAAGCCGAGTATATTTGCTCAAAGACCATCGCAACGGTCGTCTTTTTGGCCCAGGCTACCCAAAAACCGGTTTTGGTGGAAGGACCTGCCGGCGTCGGTAAAACCGAGCTTTCCAAGGCGGTCGCGCGGAGCCTGGAAAGGGAACTGATCCGTCTTCAATGCTACGAGGGGCTTGATGAGACCAAAGCCCTATATGAATGGGAGTATGCCAAACAATTGCTCTACACCCAGATGGTGAAAGAAAAGATCGACGATGTCATCAAAGGCGCAGATTCCCTGTCGGATGCCGTGGACCGGATCGCATCCCAGGAGGATGCCTTTTTCTCGGAACGTTTCATTCAACCCCGTCCTCTGCTGCAGGCCATCAGTGCAACCCGCCCGGTGGTGCTCCTCGTTGATGAAGTCGATAAATCCGACCCCGAGTTTGAAGCCTTTTTACTGGAAGTTCTTAGCGATTTTCAAATATCCATTCCGGAATTAGGGACCCGCAAAGCAGTCAATATTCCCTTTGTTTTTTTGACATCCAATGATTCCCGCGACATGAGTGATGCCCTAAAAAGAAGATGTATCCACCTTTACATCGATTACCCGGAGCGCGAGCTTGAATTGGAAATCGTTAAATTGAAGATCCCTCAAATCGACGGCCAACTGGCGCGGTGCCTGGTTGACACCATTCGCAATATACGTGATCTGAATTTGAAAAAGAAGCCCTGCATTTCCGAAACCTTGGACTGGGCGCAATCTTTGCTGGCATTGCAGGTTGAAGACTTATCCCCAGAGATCGTCGCCGAAACCCTCAATGTGATTTGCAAACACCGGGCTGATGCGAACCAGGTGGCCGAGAAATTGGAGAAGATCATCAATTGAAGATCAAAATGAACGGATATCATGATTAATATAGTACTTAAGTTCGTATCCTGTTGCCGTTTGGCCGGGCTCAGGATCTCAACCGCCGAAGTACTCGATTGCCTTGATCAGCTAAAGCTCGTGGATATGCTGGACGAGAAACAGTTTGCGGCGGTATTGCGGGCCAATTTTGCTAAAAGCCGGCGGGAGCAATTTCATTTCAACCGTCTGTATGACCTATTTTTCC
>JARFPZ010000331.1 GCA_029288035.1 Desulfosarcina sp. | reverse complement strand
ACGAACAGGTTTTTGAAATTTTGGATATCTGACAGCTAACCAATCACGATAGAGGCCATTTAGCTCAATTAAAAAAAAACTAATATAGAATGCTTTTTATGCAACCCACACAATTTAAATTTGGCAAACGACAGCTCACTTAAGGTTATATTGGACAAAGGGGAGTTAATGATCTGATGAAACAGCTCCGCAGCCAAAAAATTCTTCAGCGGCCACGGTGGTCAAAGGTACGCGCGCTATTCAAATCCATGGGATACAGCGATACTGATTTAGACCGGCCTTTGATTGGAATTGCCAATTCATGGAACCGGTTAGTGTCCGGCCACTATAACCTGAAACAAGTCGCCGAGTATGTATCCCAGGGTATACTTCAGAGCGGCGGAACCCCGGCAGAATTTGGTGTCATTGGCGCTTGTGACGGAATCGCCAGTGGGCATGCAGGTATGCACTACATTTTGCCTTCACGAGAGTTGATTGCCGGCAGCATTGAAATCATGGTGCAAGCGCATCGATTGGACGGTATTGTGTTGTTGGGTTCCTGCGATAAGATTGTTCCGGGCATGCTCATGGCCGCGGCTCGGATAGACATTCCTGCTATTCTCGTGGTAGGCGGACCGGCTGCCGGCGGCTGCCAATTCGACGGTCGTGCCGCCGACACGACGTCCATTGCCGAGGGGTTGGGCATGCTTAAGGCTGGCCGAATTGATGAAGCAAGTTACAATCAGCTTGAAAACAGGGTCATGCCGACCTGTGGGTCCTGCTCATTTCTGGGAACGGCCAATTCTATGGGCTGTGTTGCCGAAGCCATCGGAATGAGTCTGACCGGAACCGCCACCATTCCGGCAACCCATGCCGATCGTCTCCGCGCCGCCCAGCACTCTGGGCGACGGATTGTCGACCTGGTTCAAAAAGGAGTTACGGCACGACGATTTATCAACCGCCTAGGCATCGAAAATGCGATTCGGCTGACAGCCGCAATCGGCGGTTCGACCAATGTCGCCCTGCATTTGCCGGCCATCGGATATGAAGCCGGTGTTTCGGTTCCAATGACCCTTTTCGACGAACTTTGTCAATCAACACCACATATTGCTAAAGTATATCCAGCTGCCGCTCCCAACGTGCCCGACTTTCACCAGGCCGGTGGCGTCCCGGCAGTAATGAAGGAAATTTTACCTTTGCTTCATGGTAACGCGCTTACTGTGACGGGGACGACTATAACAGAAAACTTGGAGAATATCCCCACCGGTGATCCGACCATCATCCGTAGCCGCCAAAGCCCATGGAATAGCCAGGGAGGTCTTGCGGTTCTTTGCGGCAATCTGGCTCCCGATACTGCTATCACCAAGCCCGCAGCCATCCATCCGGATATGCACACCTTTGTGGGTAAGGCCAAATGTTTCGACTCTGAAGAAGACGCCAACCATGCCATCCTGGAGGGACGGATCGAATCCGGAGATGTATTGGTGATTCGTTATGAAGGCCCCAAAGGCGGTCCGGGTATGCGGGAGATGGCAACAGCCATGAAATTACTTTACGGCCGGGGCCTTGCTATGAAGACCGCCGTGGTCACGGATGGACGCTTTTCAGGAACCAACAATGGTTGTTTCGTGGGTCACATTTCGCCGGAGGCTATTGAAGGCGGGCCTATCGCTGCGGTATATGACGGTGATACCATCACCATTGATATCCCCAACCGAAGTCTTCGACTGGAAATTAATGATGGCGAACTTCAAGCACGATTGTCAAAGTGGCACAGACCGCCAAGAAAGATCACCAAGGGTTATTTAGGGATCTACTCTAAATTGGCTGCTTCTGCAGCAGAAGGTGCCGTTCTTAAAATCGATTCGTCCAATCTTGAATAATAACTTTCGGTATTTTGATTTAGATTTGACATTTACAACCATTTTTGTCAGGCTGAAGGGGTGACCAATTTGGATAAAGTGCCTGAAGCAGGCGCTCTAATTACGATTGGATTTGCCAAACCCGAAGGGGGCTCCGGTGGATACGCCCGGCATATTGCCATATGCCCGCCGGATTGGAAACACGGGGTATCCGTTCTCGAATCCCCGGGAGCACCTTTACCCAAACAACCCTATCCGCTGAGACGGGATCAAAACGGTGTGTCGAGACCAACCAAGCCATAATTTTATTGGAAATTAAAAATCGATGTGTAGATGTTCAAACGGGAAATTATCTCAGGGGGAGCATCCACCTGTTCCAGATCAGTTTTTTCAGACGAAGGCCCGGGCCGATTCGCCGCCTCTCATTTACAGGAGCGTCTGTCCTTCCTCCAGCCCTGGAGACGCCAGAACCTGACACACGGGCCACTGTCTTGGGAGTCAATCCGATCCGCAGCACCATGGGGCTAATCTGTGGACGCCATGACCTTTTTTACATCCGGTCGGTACATCAGCTTTGTATCCATCTTGTAGCTCCAAGGCAGGCCTTCCAGCTTCCACCCACCGGCCCATCTTTTGCCGTAATAGATGCTGTCTTTGTTTTTATTCTTTCCGCCTTCGAAGCCCCCCATCATGTTGAACACCTTTGCTTCCGCGAACCCGACCTTGATTGCCTCGTTGCAGCCCTTGCAGCTTCGGTTACCGCTGCGGCAGAAGATGATGAGCGTGTCGGTTTCCGGATTGAACTGCTCCCGCAATGCTTTTCCGAAATCAGGGTTGTCCACTTCCACATATCCTTTTTTACCGGCCTTCGAGGAAAGGAAGCGGATGGGAATATTGTAGGCGCCGTCGGGATGGCCCACGTACTGGTATTCCGCCCGGGTGCGGCAATCCACCAGAAATGTGTGCTGCGGGTCCTTTTTGATCATCTGAAAAGCTTCCGTCGGGGTCACATTACCCCCAAGGTGTTCTTTGTTTGCTTTGTATGTATACCCTTCTCCATATGCCAGAGAAGCGGTGAGACATACGACAAACATCACTGAAAGAAATCTAAAGCTGCTTTTTTGCATGTTCAACCTCCTTTCGTTGTGGGTTGTTAAAGTTGATTCACTCTGCCCCCTCATTGATTAATCCCGGGATTCGACTTTCAGGGACAACCACCCCGGCATTGGCCGTAAACTCCCAAGGGGCTAGATCGTTCTTGCTCAAGAACAGCCCGGCATTGCCGTGGCAACTATTACAGGTCCGGTTTTGACGGGTGATGCGCTGAATGCTGTGCGGAGAGTCCAGTTTCCAGGTCGGTAAGCTGTCGAAACGTTTGAGACCGTTTTTGGCATAGGCGTCAAAGGTATGCGGATCCACAGGCGCGTGACGAACCACCACGTAATCGTAGGGCCGGTCCGTGCATTTGTCGGGATTCAATCCAATTTTAAAGACCATTTTGGTCTCTTTGCACTTGTAGTAGGGCAAACCCTTTTTATCGGTGCCCACATGACAACTAAAGCAGCTTTTGCCGGCCTGCGCATGGCACACCTGACAGGCGACCCTGCCCCGGTGGATTGCGTGGGACCGGACTGCCGTATTTTCAGCCACGGCTTCAGGGTGACATGTTTGGCACGCCGGTCGTTCCGGCAAGTCAAACCGGTTTTTTACCCCTTCGGCGGAGGCATGCATTTCACTGGCCGTGTGGCAGTCCATGCATGTCATGTCTTCATCCGCACAGTGCACGTCCGCTTCATAGTCGTCTTCGACCCCGGTGTATTCACTGTGTACGCGCCCCCCGTGGCAACTGGCACAGGTGGTGTCCATGGAAGGTGTTTTGATAAACCGGTGTGCGGCGAGCAAACCACCATCGGCATAATCGGACCTGCTGACATGGCACTGTCCGCAACTGGCATGGCAGGTAAGGCAGTGTTTGTTTATGGCCGCATCGATGGTTATCAGGACAGCGGGATCTTCATTTCCGGTTCGCTGCTCGATGGTCTGTTTCATCGGTCGCAGGGTAAAATGCAGGCTGGACACAGCCGATGCCACGATGTTTTCATGACATTCACCGCAGGCCGTCGCGGGGTCCGGGTAGGTGGGATCTCTGACCACGCCTTTGTGCGCCGTTTGCCAGTCGTCATCTTCAGGGTCACCGCCGTGACAGTGCTCGCAGGCGATCTCGCCGTGGTCGGTTTCCAGAAAGGCGGGTTTCACATAGATCTTTTCGTACAACTCCAACGGAGCCAGCGGGCCGCCTCACCCCTCGCCGGAGGTTTCCTCCGATTTCAGGGGTTTCGGTTTGAGCGCCTCGACCTTCCAGCACAGTCGGATAAGTTTTTTCAGATTGGTGTGACAGTCGATGCACTGACTGCTCCCACCTTCCCCGG
>JARFPZ010000310.1 GCA_029288035.1 Desulfosarcina sp. | reverse complement strand
TTACTAGCCGGTAAGAATTGCTCTAAATAAAATGAACGCCCCTATTTTCCTCTATTTCTGTTATAAAAACGTTTCATATTTTTCCATTCAGGGCGAAAGCGATACTACTGCAACTCCCTTTTCGATGATAATCTCGCGGCGGCTGATTACCGCACCGGAGAGTATCGAGCCCGAATCCTTGATCTTCATAAAGTTGGCTGCGGGATACTTTATGCAACCGGCAGGCGTTCGACACGTTTCCCAATTTTTCAGCCAGCTGCGGCAATGTCATACGTTTTGGTGCTAATTTGGCTTTAGCGGCCTGGACCGTGCGCTAAACTATTTTTAACGGTAATGTGTCCGGGAAGATCTTAACTATTCCAGATAAATCAGAATATGTGGTACTCCCTGTAGTGAAGTGCTCCGATTAATCCGAATATATTCTATGAGAACACAGCTAACAAAGAATGATTAGGCTGCAAATTACCTCCTTCCAGTAATTGGTTATCCATAACCAATTTTAAAATATTCTCTACTTACTAGTCGGATTCTATTTTGCTTAAGATACCCATCCAGATTCTTTTTAAAGGCACCATCAATTTTAAATAATTTTGAAAAGTGATTGGTTACCAGCATAGCCAACTTAGGATTTAACCATAACCTTCCCATAATCATTTTGTTCACCTCAAGTTTTGTCAAAACTGAATACTGACTTCTTGCATCTGATTATACCCTAACGTTGCATAAATTTGGTTAAATATACTTCATCCAAATCAGGCCGCTTTCTGCAACACCTGGACGAAATGAAGCAAATCCTTTTTAACCGTCTGATTGGCACTCATTGTAAGTGTGAGTCTACCTTGAGGGTTGATGAGTCGGCCGGCTCTTTGAATAATACGATGGCGGAGCGTGTTCAGTTTCTCGAATTTCCATGCCGCCGGTCGTTTTGCACGCGCACGGGGAAAACAAGGACGTGAAAGCATCTGTATCTCCCTGGATAGGTTGTGCGCCATCATAGCACTAATGGTAAAAACCTGATTGGCATAAAGACGTCTGCAGGGAATGACATCCAGGGCCGTATCGTTTTTCGCATCACCAAAGACGGCCTCTTGTGATCCGCGGCCGTTGTGGAACAAAACGACACTCTTGGCTGACTCGGATTTATTGGTCACAACGACCTTGTAATCGTAATCAACGTCAAATGGTTCGAAAAGACTCAACTGTAATGGGCCTTTGCGTTGTTTTTTATTTTTCTTTCTTATGAAAATGAAACGATAAGCGCTTTCCCAGGATTTGGGCTTCCACGAGGTTTCAAAATAGGACCATTGTTCGTCGATCTTGTGCCAACTCCTGCGGTTTTCAACCATTATTTTCAGTTGGGAAAATCGTTCAAAAGGAACAGAGGCCGTAAATTTTACCTGGTTACGGCCGATCATAGAAAGGACCTCTTGATTGAAAAAGGCGGCGTCCATACGGGATTCAAGAATGGCACCGTTTAACTGTGATTTGGCTTTTTCAAAACAGGCCAGCATGAATTGGGCCGCGCCATTGGAATCGTGAACATTTCCCGGACGGTGATGCAGATCGAAAAATTGACCGGTTTGAGCCACGGTACAGAACAGCGGATAATAGCTGCGGGCACCTTTTTTGGCTCTGTTGAACCCAACCGCAGAACCTTCGGCGTGTCCTTTGGTAGATAGGACGGAGCCATCAAAATCAAGGGTTATTCGTGGGAACCGTTCGCGTTGTAGACCTTCGACCACCAGTGTACGAGATAAAAGGCGCAAATTTTCAATACCGTGCGGTTCCATTTTGGACAGCGTACGTGAAATGGTTGACACATCGGGAATTTTGCGAAGCCCCATTAGACGAAGAACAATGGGATCATCCCGATAGTAGTCGACTTCACGCAACCTGCGGAATCCGAGCAATAAATGAACAATGAGCAACATTACAACTAAATGGTGGCCGAAGATAGGAGATACTTTTAAATGAGCAAAGCATTTTTTTAGCCTTTGCTTGAGATTGATCTTTTTAAAAAGCAATTGAAATATCAGCAACCCTGAAAAGGATGTCAGTTGTTGATCTTCAAACCTAATTTGAGGAATTTTATGGTATTTTGTGTGAATTTGTGATTTACTGGACTTCACTTGCGGTGGCCTCCTGGATAGTGTTATTTTTGTTGTAGTAAACATTTTATAACCTTTATCCGTGGGCTTCCGCAAGCTTTTTACTACTCCTTTTCTAACTTTTTTATGCAACTACAGGGTTTATAAATATCTTTCTAATGCAGGTGGATTAAAAATGTAATTTGATTTCGAAGAGTTCACATTTTGAATATCCATTTGGCGAACGCTCATCATTTCTTGAAATGCACACCCGAATGAAGACACTAATATTGTCATGCAAATAACTATTCTCAGAGTAAACTCTTTCTCCGTGGTGCTAATTTAAACACTATTAGAAATCATATGGCGGCACTAAATTTGAGCCTCGGGCCTATTTATGGCATGGGTTCGCTAAATTTAAGCCTCGAATATTCCCCCGGCTAATTAAAATAGCTCGCCTTCATCTTGACCCCGATCCACCATGTTGAAACCGTTTATAC
>JARFPZ010000205.1 GCA_029288035.1 Desulfosarcina sp. | reverse complement strand
TAAGAGACAGCTTTTCATCCCAATCAAATGATATTGATTTCATAATGCTATGTTAATTATTCCAACGTTATATTGCAAGCTTTTTCAATTCATGGCACCTTTGGCCAACAGTCGGTATGGGAAATGCAGAGAAGTGAACGGTTTGTTAAGTACATGAAACAATAGGCTTTACAAACTGCGATTCCGTATCCCACGGAAACAGAATCCAGGTGTCCTGGCTGACCTCGGTAATGAAGGTGTCGACCAGGGGTCGACCTTCCGGTTTGGCATAGACGGTTGCAAAGTGGGCCTTGGGGAGCATGTCTCTGACAATACCGGCCGTGCGACCGGTGTCGACCAGATCATCTACGAGGAGCCAGTCGGTGTCGTCGATATCGACAGATTTCAGAATTTTGCTTTCACCCATCTCCTTGAAATCATAGCTGGAGATACATACCGTATCCACCAGCCGGATTTCCAGTTCACGGGCGATAATTGAAGCGGGCACCAGTCCGCCCCTGGTGATAGCGACGATTCCCTTCCAGGTTTTCATATCTAAAAGCCGCCAGGCCAAAGCCTTGGCATCGCGGTGGAGCTGCTCCCAGGAAATGGGAAAGGTCTTGGTGTAGTGTTGAGTATCTTCGGTCATGTATCACTTTCCTTTCTTTGTGCCTTCGTGTCTTGGTGGCATTACTGCTCTCTTTGTCGTCAATCGTCCCTCGTCAATCGTCCTTCAATCTCTCGCCTATTTATCCTCCCGCATATAGGACTTCGCCAGCGCGCTGGGCGCCCCAACGCGTTTGCTCAGGGCTTCCCACCATGTCAAAATTACCAAAACGATAATCGTCGTAAGGTAAGGAAGCATGTTCAGATAGGCAGCCGGAATGTTGGTGCCGGATGCCTGCAGCCTGAATTGGACGGCATTGATGCCGCCGAAAATAACCGCTCCCCAGATAGCCCGGGCCGGATTCCACATGGAGAAAATCACCAGCGCAATCACAATCCAGCCTCTTCCGCCGGTAATGTTCTCGGTCCAGCCCGGGGCATAGGACAATGAGAGATGTGCGCCGCCAATGCCCACCAGCATTCCGCCGATGCTGGTATAAAAATAGCGGACCTTCCCGACATTGATCCCCATGGCATCCGCGGTTTGCGGGTTTTCCCCCACGGCCCGCAGATTCAAGCCGTTGCGGGTTTTGAAGAGGTAATACCAGGAAAGCGGCAGCAGTAAATAGACAATATAGGTGAGGACATCCTGGTTGAAGACAGCTCCGACGATGGGGAGGCTGCTTAACAGCGGTATGGCCGCCGGTTCAAATTTGTTGCCGACCAGTCCGACCAGGTAGTTCGAGTTCGATTCGGGACCGAGCTTTTGCCCCAGAAACGTCGCCATACCCGATCCGAACAGTGTAATACACAGACCGCTGACGACCTGATTGGCGCGCATGGTAATGGATAGAAAGGCGTGGATGGCGGCCAAGACGCCTCCCACAAGCATTGCAATCAGAATACCCAAAAACAGGTTGCCGGTATAATAAACAGTGGCAAAAGATGTCACGGCACTCATCAGCATCATGCCTTCGATGCCCAGGTTGAGGATCCCCGATCGTTCGGTATATATCTCACCGATGCTTGCAAATATGAGAGAGGTCCCTGCACGCAGGGTGATTGCCAGAAGTGATGTTAATAGTGCGATCATGATTCGATATTCGCTTTAGATTAAAGGCCTAAGCGCCCAAAGTGCCAGAGAGTCTAGACCGAATGATACGGAGTTTGTATTCGGTGAACAGGGAGCCGGCCAGCATTGGAAAAAGAAGCATACCCTGGAGAACCAGTCCCATGGCGGCCGGCAATCCCATCATCATCTGAACCTGGTCGCCTCCCACGAGCAGAGCGGCCATTAATACCGCCACCATTATGGCTGCAATGGGATTGAGCTGTGCCAGCCAGGCAACAATGATGGCCGTATAGCCGTATCCTATTGAAAGCCCCTGCTGCAGCCTTCTCGAGATCCCGGTTACCTCACAGGCCCCCGCGAGCCCGCTCAATGCGCCGGCCAACAACAGGGCCATCATAATACTTTTCGCGATGTTGATGCCCTGACATTTGGCGGCAGCCGGATTATTGCCGATAATCTTGAGTTCGAAACCCCATCGCGTGCGATTGAGAATAAACCAGATCAGAAGCGCCAAAACGAGGGCGAAAATCAACCCCAGGTGGGCACGTCCTGCTATTCGCGGCAGCCATGCAAATTCCGGGAAAGAGGGCGTACCAGGGAAACCATACCCTTTGGGATCGCGCCAGGGTCCGTAGTAAAGGTGCTCTGCAAACAGAATGGCGACATAATTGAGCATCAGGGTTGTCAGAACCTCATCCACTTTCAGACTGACTTTGAGAAAGGCGGGGATTCCGGCCCACAGTGCGCCTGCCAGCATGCCGATGATAATTGAGACCGGAAGCACCATCCAGGGGGATAAAAAAGGGGACCAGAACAATACGACCCAAGTTGCTGCAATGCCGCCGAAAGTCAGTTGTCCCTCCGCGCCGATATTCCAGAATTTCAGGCGGAAGGCGATTAAAACTCCCAAACCGGTGAGCATCAACGGAATGGCTTTGACCAGCGTCTCGGTAAAATTCGGCCAGGTACCGAAAGCACCTTGAAACATGGCGGCGAATGTCACGAAAGGGTTGGTTTTAAATATCGTCAATAAGACAGCCGTCAACAACAGCGATATAATGAACGAGGCCAGGGGGACCAGCAAAATCGCTTTGCGTGACAGGGTTTTTCTTTTTTCAAAGACAAGGCGCATGGTTATCTCTAAATAATCTCTACATTAAATCTTCCGATTACAGGCATTACAAGTAAATAATTCAACATCGAAAACCTGGTTCTTTAGACGCGCATCATAATGCCGGGGTCTTGACCAGCAAGGCATAGCGGTGGCCGGAGCCGATAATAGACAGCCGGGGACAAGCCGCAAGTTTTGCACCATACCTGGCTGCAATGGTTGAGACCTGGGATAGGGTCATGGTCAGTTTAGGTTTTGAATTCCGTAGTCGACGCAAGATATTTTTGATTGAATGATAATCAAAAAAGGTCATCACAACATAGCGGCCGGCCACTCGCAACAGCTCTGCGAGTAAATCTTCTCTTTGTCTGTAAGTCGGAAGATGATGCGATAATCTTATACATACGACAGCATCCACACTGCTATCTCGCAAGGGTATATGAAACGCCGATGCCGTCATCCATATCTGAGGTATTTTGAGTATTTATCTGGTCATTCCATAAAAAATCTGCCACAGACCGACATCTGCTTGAATCAACATATCCGTTGCGTTGACCAGCTGCGGGCTGATGCGGCCACCGCCGCAGGGGATTTCCAGCATTGTGGCACAGTGCTGCCGCCCGCCCAACAGGCGCTGCAGAATTTGATACTCCCGCAGGGTGCTTAATCGCTTCAACGGTTTTCGATCATATTTCAGATTGTAATTTTTTGCTTTCTCGAAATCCTCGTATCGCTGTTCATAATTGTCATTTGATATCTCAGCAACCGCTTTCAAGCCAGCCTTGTCCTTTTTATAAATGGCAAACTGCGGTATGTTGGCATGCGTCGGGTATACCCGTTTGCAACCGATACAGGTGATACCATTTTGCTCAATATGGAGTTCGCCTCGGCAGGCAGGACATACAATAATATTTTGGATGGGCTGTAAATTGTTCACTACTTGTCAATGCACTCTTTGATTTAGGTGCGTTAATATCGCAGAGAAAAAAACTTTTACCTTCATAACATTTTTTAGCCGTTTGTGCTTGCGACTGGTTGATTTGTAACGTCCGGCATCCCGGTAGAATTTTTCGAGGGCTTCTCCTTCAAGGCCATACTGAGAAAGATATGGCCGACAGTAACCGATGCCCAAACGGCTTTCGATTTTTTTTACCAGTTTAAGGAGGTCGAACCATGCAATCCGGTTGCCTAATATAGAGCCCGGGAACAGCCAACCACGGGCCAAATCAATATGGAAATATTTTGCCTGGGCATTTCCGGTCGCATCGATCAGGATATTTTTAGTACTTAAGGCGCCGTGATAAACGCCGCTTCGATGCATATTGTAAACCAATACCATCAAGGGGCCCAAATCGATGTTTTTGTCGGTTATCGACGCTGAAGACAAAAAGGTCCTCAACGATATGGCATTTGCTATTTGACGGGTGCAAAGAACCTCGTAAAACCCATACGCCTTGCAATAACCATAGGTCCAAAAAAGCGGTATGGTGCAGGGAATCTTGCAGTCGGCAAGATGTTCGAGAATTCGGAATTCGCGTTGAACCCTAAAATTCAATACAAATTCGCGGGCAACATTCGCAAGGCCCCGTCGGTAATACATCTTCATCACAGCTGAAGTTCCGTCTTCCAATTGCTCGGTAAAGATCAAACAATTTGCTTCGGCTTTGATGATGTTGTCAGTGTTTATTTTAAATGGCCAAACAAAAGATCCCGATTCCGGCGGCAGGTTTAACTTGGGTGTCATGGATTTTTAATTTCTTTCTGTTCCAACCGACAACGGACCCCTCACAACTAACGAATTGAGTTTTGCTCGATTCCGGCCATCAGCATCCCCAGCTTTTCGGTGTCTGCTTCCCGACAGGTGAGGAAACCCATGATATGGCCTTCATATAATACGGCAATATTATCTGCAACGGTCATCAGCTCTTCCAGGTCTTCGGAAATCAGCAATACCGCCTTGCCCGATTCACTTTGCTCGATTATCTGGTTGCGAACATATTCGGTGGCGCTCACGTCGAGTCCGCGTGATGGATAGGCCGCCACGAGCAGTCCACGGCAGGCATCGATTTCTCTTGCCAGAATAATCTTCTGAATATTGCCTCCGGAGAGAAATTTCGAATGGGTCTGCGGCGTTGGGGTGTCAATCCGGAATGCGTCGATCATGCGATTTGCCAGCTCCAGGATTCTCTTGGGATGCAGAATTCCCTTTTCTGTAAGCGGCGCTTTTCGATAGCCTTTCATGGCAAGATTATCGGCAACACTCATGTCGCCGACGATCCCTCGAACGTTGCGATCGGCCGGGATATGACTGACGCCCGAGCAGATCATTTCAAAGGGCGATTTGTTGGTCATGATCTCGCCGTTTATCCTTATCCGGCCGCCGGTGGTTTTGCGAAGCCCCGTTATCACCTCGGCCAGTTGTTTCTGACCGTTGCCCGCCACCCCGGCAATGCCTAATATCTCACCTGAGCGAATTTTGAACGAAACCCCAGCAAGGGCCGGGAGGCCTTTATCATCAGACGCCCGGACATCATTCAGCTCGAGGACGACATCTCCCGAGTTGCGATTCTGTTTTTCCAAACAGAACAGCACCTCTCTGCCCACCATTAACCGTACGAGTTCAGCGGGCTCTGTTTCAGCGGTTTTTTTTACCGCCACCAGACGTCCCTTATGAAGTACACGGACCCAATCGGAAAATGCAATGACTTCTTCCATCTTGTGGGTGATGAATATGGCGGATTTGCCTTCAGCCGTCATCTGCTGAATTACCCGATTTAATTCCCTGGACTCCTGGGGGGTTAAAACTGCCGTGGGTTCATCCAGGATGAGAATCTCAGCACCGCGATAAATCAACTTTAAAATTTCAACTCTCTGCCGCTCTCCCACGCCCAGTTGCCAAATATAGCTTTGAGGATCGACTTGCAGGCTGTAGTTTTCAGAGAGGTGCCGGATGCGTTCACTGACGTCTCCCATATCCGGAACAAGCGGCAGATCCGACATCCCCAGGACGATATTCTCCGCCACGGTCATGGTATCCACCAGCATGAAATTCTGATGGACCATGCCGATACCCAGAAACATGGCGTCACGGGGAGAGGTGATCTCTACCTGTTTGCCCCGGATAAAGATTTCGCCCTCATCGGCCCGGTAAAGTCCGGCCAGAACATTCATAAGGCTGCTTTTGCCCGCTCCGTTTTCTCCTAGCAGGGCAAGGACTTCACCGGGATAAAGCTCCAAATCGACCTGTTCATTGGCCACCACATTGGGGAACCGTTTGGTGATCCCTTTCATTTCGACAAGAGGTGGGTTCATTAGTTCCCCGCTTTACCAACCACACCTTTTACAAAAAAGCTCATATTGAGCATATCGGGATCGCTCATTTTACCGTCGGCAGGAACCACCTCTTTACCGTCTTGGTCCAATATGGGGCCGTGGAATACATCCCATTTTCCGCTGAGGATGGCCTGCTGTTTGGCGGCCACCAAATCTTTGACCTCCTGGGGCACCTGGGGACTGAAATCGGAAAGACGAACGATCCCATCTTTCATGCCCCCCCAATACTGGTGAGTTTTCCATGTCCCGTCTAAAGCGGCGGTTACCCTCTCTACATAGTAGGAACCCCAATCCCAGACGGGGCTGACCAGCACGCTGTCGCCGACAAACTTGCGCATATCCGAGTCATACCCGATACTTGGCAGCCCCCGGTCCTTGGCCGCCTTTTGCGGTTCGGTGGTGTCCTGATGCTGGGCGATGAGGTCCGCACCCGCATCCAGCAGGGCCACCGCTGCTTCTCGCTCTTTAACCGGATCGAACCATGTGCTGGTCCACACCACCCGTACCTGGGCATCTGGATTCACCGAACGTGCACCTAAAGTAAAGGCATTGATACCCCGAATAACTTCCGGAATCGGAAAGGCCGCGACGTAACCGATTATATTGGACTTGGTCATTTTTCCGGCCACGATTCCGGAAAGATAACGGGGCTGATACATACGGCCGAAGTAGGTGCTCATGTTGGGGGCCGTTTTGTAGCCCGAGCAGTGTTCAAAATAAACGTTGGGGAAATCCCGGGCGACCTCCACCATGGGGTCCATATACCCAAAGGAGGTGGCGAAGATCACCTTGTAGCCCTGCATGGCATATTGGCGGATAATCCTGGCCGCGTCAGGTCCTTCGGGAACGCTTTCGATAATGGCGGTTTTTATCTTATCGCCGAGTTCGGCTTCCAGCATTTTGCGGCCGTTATCATGTTCATAGCTCCATCCCAGATCTCCCACCGAACTGACGTAAATGAATGCAATTTTCTGGGGTTCCGCGGCGTCAACCGTTGCCGGCACACCGCCGGTAAAAAGGAACCAGGTAAAGATGCTTAAAATCGCCAACACTGATAATGCTCTGTTTTTTCTCATTTTATCCTCCTTTTTAGGTAATATATTATTTTATGCATCTCAATTCATAAAGCCGCCCCGACCTATCGGGATGAGAGTCTAAAAGGTTCTACCGCCACCGCGAGGGCATGTTTGATGGGTACAAACCCGATACCGGCGGTTTATGAATTGAATCAGCGGTCACCAGCAGATGTGGCCCCGGTCCCTTCAAGGGGTCATCCTCATACCATCAGCTCTGCTTGCGGTCGATGATTATCACATCCTATTTT
Organism: Desulfosarcina sp.; assembly: GCA_029288035.1. Lineage (GTDB taxonomy): Bacteria > Desulfobacterota > Desulfobacteria > Desulfobacterales > JAFDCJ01 > JAFDCJ01. Next base: position 4,825 of record JARFPZ010000205.1, on the reverse strand, counting down.
GGAGCGCAAGTATCACCTTATATTCGGCCGGGTAACGGCAAGAGCGACATTAAAATTACAAATCACAATACTCAAAGATTGATGGTTTTTATAAAAATCATTGACATATCATCATTAATCTTTTAGCCAAACTCTTAGGAATGACGAATGACGAATGACGAATGACGAATGACGAATGGGGATTGACGAGTGATGAAGATCAAATGGCGAATGATCCGACCGCGACGGGACGACGAATTTCACGGCCGACTGGATTTATTTGATTTTTTTAATTCACAGAGGATAGGTTGAAAAATTGGAAAATATTCTCAGCTTGAAATGTCTGGTTTGCGGCAAGCAGTATCGTCCCGACGAGATCGACTATGTCTGCCCGGATCACGGGGACGATGGGGTTCTTGACGTTCAATACGACTACGACTTTATTGGACGGCAGATCAGCCGGGAAAATCTACTGCACACCGACAACCTCACCATCTGGCGTTACAAACCCATGCTGCCGGTCAGACCCGATGCAACGGTTCCGCCGCTGGCAGTGGGCTGGACACCGTTATATGCCGCGCCACGGCTGGCCTCTGCGTTGGGGCTCAAAACGGTGTGGGTCAAAGATGACGGACTTCAGCCGACGGCATCTTTCAAGGACCGGGCCAGCGCTGTGGCGGTGGTCAAAGCCATGGAAAAGGGCGCCGAAATAGTTACGACGGCCAGTACCGGCAACGCTGCGGCAGCCTTAAGAGGTCTATGCGCCAGCGTTGGGCAGTCGAATGTGATTTTCGTACCGGAAACCGCTCCCCAGGCCAAAATAGCCCAGCTGCTGGTGTTCGGGTCCCGGGTTATTCTGGTAAAGGGGTCCTATGATGATGCGTTTGCGCTTTGCCTCAAAGCCGCTAAAAGCTACGGCTGGTACAACCGCAACTCCGGATATAATCCCTATATGACCGAAGGCAAGAAGACCGCCGCCTATGAGATCTGTGAACAACTCGCGTGGAAGGCACCGGACCGTATTTTTGTTTCCGTGGGCGACGGCTGTATTATCGGAGGGCTGCACAAGGGATTAAAGGATTTGCTCGCACTGGGATGGATCGATAAAATGCCGAAGCTGATGGGTGTTCAAGCAGCGGGCAGCAGTTATTTGTATACGGCCTGGAAAAACGGGGAAGATATTCTGACCAAACCGCCGATAGCCGCCCAAACCGTTGCAGACAGCATCAGTGCCGGGCTACCGAGCGACCGTATCAAGGCGCTGGCCGCTGTAACCGAGACGGGCGGTGCCTACGTTAGCCTTACGGACGACGATATTTTAACTGCAATTCCGGAACTGGCACGTCACACCGGGGTTTTTGCCGAACCGGCTGGAGCGGCGGCCTATGCCGGGCTGGTGTGCGCGGTGGACCGGAGATTGGTTTCCGGCGACGAAGAGATCGTGGTACTCAATACGGGCAATGGGTTGAAGGATGTTGCCGGCGCCATGCAGGCGGTCGATCTCGTCGATACCAGGCCGTTTCGGATTCAACCGGATTTTGCAGACCTCGAGAAGGTGGTGACCGGATGGGGAAAAAATAAATGATGAATGTTGAATGACGATTGACGAATTTCGGGAGGCATCAATATTCCATTACTGGCTTTAAAGGAGACTGACCATGATCGATCTAACTGTGAATCCCCAAGCGCTCGAACGGGCCGTGCAAAGGGCCCGGGAAAAAAACATCATTATTCCGACCTTGAAGCAGCAGCGTGACCCCGGTCTGATTCCGGACCCCATCGTCGCAAAATTAAAAAACATCGGTCTATGGGACATCGACCCCCTGAACCTGTTTCGCATCACCTGGCACAACGAACCCGTTGTCCACGGCGGCGGTTTTGGCGGCGTTAATTTTATTGAATTCCCCCGGGAGCTGACCGGTGTCGCGGCACGGATTGTGGCCCCCGTCGGCAAGTGGTTTCCCACCGGGGCCCACAAGGTCGGCGCTGCTTTCGGCTGTCTGGTTCCCCGACTGGTAACCGGTCAATTCGATCCCAGCACTCAAAAAGCCGTATGGCCGTCGACCGGTAACTATTGCCGCGGCGGGGCCTACGACGCCACACTTTTAGGTTGCGCTTCCATCGCCATTCTCCCCGAAGAAATGAGTCAGGAAAGATTTGACTGGTTGGCCTCAGTGGCCGGTGAGACCATCAAAACTCCGGGCAGCGAAAGCAACGTAAAAGAAATTTTCGACAAATGCTGGGAGTTACGAAAATCCGGCCAAGATCTTGTCATTTTCAATCAATTTGATGAGTTCGGCAACTACTTGTGGCATCACGAGATCACCGGTCCGGCGATGACTGAGGTGCTCGATGGCATCATGGGGCCTGAAGATACCTACCGGGGATTCATTTCGGCCACTGGTTCCGGCGGTACTATTGCCTGCGGCGATTATCTCAAAAAAAGCTTTCCTTTGAGTAAAATCGTTGCGGTCGAGGCCTTGCAATGCCCAACCCTGCTGCAAAACGGCTTCGGCGCACACCGCATCGAAGGGATCGGCGACAAACATGTACCCTGGATCCACAATACTAAAAATACGGACATGCTCATCGCGGTGGACGACGAATTCCCGATCAGTCTTATGAGACTGTTTAACGAACCGGCCGGAAAACAATACCTGGTGTCAAAAGGTGTTGCCGAATCCTTGGTGAACGGATTGAGCTTGCTGGGCATTTCCTGCATCGGCAACCTGGTCGGGGCCATTAAATTCGCCAGATACTATGAATTGGACGAACATGATATCGTATTGACGGTTCTGACCGATTCTATGGAAATGTATGACAGCCGGTTGCACGAGTTAACCGAAGAGCGCGGCCAATTTACCGAAAATGACGCTGCCGCCGCCTACGCGAGATATCTTGAAGGATTGACCATCGACAATATGGAAGAACTCACCTATTATGGCCGCAAGCGCATCCACAACCTGAAGTACTACACCTGGGTTGAGCAGCAGGGCAAGACATATGAAGAAATTCAGCAGCAGTGGTATGACGATGACTACTGGGAAAGCATCCCGGGCTGTGCGGATCAAATTGATGCGTTGATCGAGGAATTCAACGCCCAAACCGGTTTAATGAATAGCTTGTAACTTAATAGTAAAAGGATTTCCGTCATACTTTTGTTGGGTTTCGACCAAGATCAAAGCAGTATATAAAATAAGATTTAATTTGCAGGTCGGATTGAGGGAGGAAATCCATCACACCCCCTGAGGAGATCTCCGATAACCTATTTGCATTAATTTTCAGGGCTACTAATACCGATACCACCAGGCCAATCTGGATATTTTGCTTAACCAAAAAAAGTTCAGCCACCAGCTATCGAAAAAATTCCCATTTAAATCGTTTATTGGAGGTTTCTATGCGAATCGCAGTTTATGGAGCAGGTTCTGTAGGAGGCTATTTCGGCGGAAGGCTGTCCCAGGCTGGGGAAGATGTCGTTTTCATCGCCCGCGGAGAGCATCTGAACGCAATGCTCACGAAGGGTCTGCGAGTGGATAGTATTAATGGTGACTTTGCGGTGCAGCCGATTCAAGCAACCGATGATCCATCTAATATTGGCAAGGTAGATGTGATATTGGTTGGCGTCAAGGCTTGGCAGGTGCCGGAGGCAGCTGAAGCGATGTGGCCAATGCTGGGACCGGAAACATTTATTCTGCCGATGCAGAACGGACTTGAGGCTCCGGCACAATTAAGTGAAACATTAGGAGAACAACATGTTTTAGGGGGGTTATGTGGGCTATTTTGTTATGTTAAGGAGCCAGGTCATATTGTTCATGCCGGAATAGATCCTTTTGTAAAATTTGGAGAGCTTGACAACCATCGCAGCCAACGGATTGAGCAACTGCTTGATTGCTTTAAAAGAGCCGGGGTCAAAGCGGAAATCCCGCCTGATATCCAGATTGCCATGTGGATGAAGTTCCTATTTATCACCGTGTGGAGTGGGATGGGGGCGGTGACGCGTGCTCCTATTGGTGTATGGCGAAGCCTGCCGGAAACTCGCCGGATGGCGGAACTGAGCCTTCAGGAAATTATAGCCGTGGCGGCAGCTCGCCATATTTCATTGCCAGAAGAAGCCTTACAAACGGCAATGAACATGTATGACGATCAAATTCCGGAATCAACCGCTTCCCTGCAGCGTGACGTGATGGCGGGACGTCCCTCGGAGCTGGACGCTCAAATTGGAGCCGTCGTACGCTTTGGCCAGGAAGCCGATTTGACAACCCCGCAGCACGCGGTTATCTATCACAGTTTGTTGCCCATGGAGTTACGAGCACGAGGTCAACTTCAGTTTGGTGAATGATCTCAAACTTCGTTCTAAGCTATCCTTAATTTTCATTGAGTCGGTCACAGGAGACACATCCTTATGGAACATATTGAAAGTGATGTACTGGTGGTCGGTAGTGGTGCTGCAGGTTTGAGAGCTGCGATTTCAGCAAAGCAGAAAGGCCTTGATGTATGTGTAATTTCCAAACAGGCACCTGGAAAAGCAACCTGCACGATGCTAAGTGCAGGTGTATTTGCTGGAACCGAAGAAAATAAATCATCCGATCATCATTTGAAATCCACGTTGCAGGCCGGTCGGGGAATCAATCAGAAGGAACTTGTGAAGGTTTTGACTGACGAAGGCCCGATGCGCTTACAAGAGCTAAAAAAATGGGATATTGATGCAGCGTTTCACCACGGCTATCTTTACTGCAAAGGACGTGCTCCCTATCGTGGAAGGGAGATCGTAAAATGCCTTTTGACAAAAAATGAGGTTATCGGTACACGGTTTATTAGCGGTCACATGGTAGCTGATTTAAAGCAG
>JARFPZ010000204.1 GCA_029288035.1 Desulfosarcina sp. | reverse complement strand
GCTACGCTCTATCATTAATTTTTCTATATTAGACAAGAAAAAAGGTCAATCTGATAGAGCTCAGATTGACCTTAATCCCTATAATGTGGCGGAGAGACAGGGATTCGAACCCTGGATGGAAGTTTCCCCCCATACTCGCTTAGCAGGCGAGCGCCTTCAGCCAGCTCGGCCATCTCTCCATGTTTGGTTGAATGGTTAATTTGTTGATTAGTTAAGATTAAGCTTTCAATCATTTTGCCTATCAACGATTTAACCAATCAACAAATCAACCAAAATTGGCGGAGGGAGTAGGATTCGAACCCACGGAGGTGTGACCCTCAACGGTTTTCAAGACCGCCGCTTTCGACCACTCAGCCATCCCTCCTTGACGCAACCTAAATGTTTAACACTTCATCTATTAGAGGTCAATGGTTTTGTGAATCTTTCAAACCTATTTCCGCACAGCAACCAACGTCGGACAAGCCGGAATTGAAGAATGAAGATTGAAAATTGAAGATCTGTAGATTTCGCTTCGCTCAGTCATTTTTTTAGGATCGGTTGTTATAATTGATCCGCCAATACGGCAAAAATACTTGTTGAAGCTTTGCAATTCAAATACCGAGATATTAAGCCCACTAATTCTATCGATTAAATCATGCGCAAAAATGATGTGATTTTAATAAATAGGCAAAAAGTCGGGTTTTACTGGTTTTATGATTGCCGGGCGGTCTAGTGAGTGTGGTAATTATGAAACATTTAATTCCGGTTGGCGGCTTAAACTAAAATTATGGATTGACGATTGACAGGATTGTCTTTATATGATTTCAAAAGGTGCCAAGCCAGGTCGATTTGCCATTTTTTCATACAGCTTATTTATAAAATGATCGCAATAAGAATATTGATTCTCTCCGAGTCTTAGGCTTTACGAGCCCGCTTCTCTCCGAGGCGTAGGATCGTGCCGCTACGAGCCGGAGGCCAGCCCGTAGGCTTTTGGGCATAGGCTTACAGGCCGGCTTCCGGCTCGTAGAGCCTACAGCTCGGAGAGAGGGGAGGCCAAATAATTGTAGAAATTTGGAAACATATAATTATAGGAGGAAGGCATTCATGAAGCAGAAATATCTAATCATAAATGACAAGAAGAATAAGCAGTTCAAAATTCAGGAATTTGCCGAGCTGAATAAAGAGACAATGTCGCTGCTCTGTGAAGAAGCCTATGGTTATGAAACCATTAAAATCGCTGTTTCAGAAGGAAAAGAGGCGCTGATTTCTACTTTGAGAACCAACAATTTTTATCCTCCGGGAATCTATGCGAAGAAAATTGCCGCCGCAGTAGATCAACTGCATGAATCGAAAACGGAAGAATCGGTGGAGCTTTTTTTCGACGATAGTAATTTGTTGACCAAAAAGCGCAAGTCTTCCCAAGCGAGCGGGCAACCCGAAGACGATTCAGTCGATCTCGAAGACGATTCCGCTGATCTGGAAGACGATTCCGCTGATCTCGATGACATGCTGGAAGACGATTATGATGATGATTATCCTGAGAAAGGTAGGGTAAAAAAAATTGATACCTCGCTGAAAATTGAAGATGATGATTAGCGCGATATCAGTTTGGTAATTGGTTAATTATCAGCGGCCACCAGCAGAGGTGTCCTCGGTCCCTTCCAAGGGCTATCCTGATACCCTCACTCTGCTGGTGGCCGCTGATTTTCAGACTGAATTTTAAGCTTGACTTATGGAGTGTTATAACATAAATGAAATAAATTAAATTTAATTGCTTTGTTGTTGTTTAATTTTTGTAGTCATTTATATTTAATTGTTTTGGTTCTTAAGTCTGGATTTCCATCAGTGACAAAGACGTATCAATCTGCGTAACTTTGCATATGAGCCATACCGAATCGGTATGGTTTTGTTAATCTCTGCTTAGCATAAGAAGATAAATTGGTGCAAACTCTAATTCATACCAAGGAGGTGTAAATGGAAAAAGAAAAGGCTTTTTATGAAAAGCTGGAAAGCAAAGGGGTCTCCAGGCGGGAATTCATGAAGTATTGTACATACCTCACCGCTACCATAGGGCTGTCATCATCATTTGTCCCGAAAGTGGCGGAGGTATTTGCCGCACCAGCCCAGCGGCCACCGGTCATCTGGCTCCATTTTGGTGAATGCACGGGTTGCTCCGAGGCTGTTTTGAGAACACAGTATCCTTATGTAGATGATCTGGTTCTTGAGATTCTTTCGGTGGAGTATCATGAAACCATCATGGCCGCGGCCGGACAGCAGGCGGAAGATCAACTTCATGCGTCGGTAAAGAAGTACGAGGGAAAATTTATCTGCGTTGTGGAAGGAGCGATTGCCACGAAATATAACGGCGGCTACGGAAAAATCGGGGGTCGAACGTTTCTGGAAATCGGCCAAGACGTCTGCACCAAGGCTGCTGGTGTGATTTGTATCGGTTCCTGTTCCGCATTTGGGAACATACAGGCTGCAGCACCGAATCCCGGCGGTTACAAGGGTGTCGGAGAAGCTTTGGGTATCAAGACGGTGAATGTCGCCGGTTGTCCGCCGAATCCGGTCAATTTTGTGGGGACCGTAGTCAATTATCTTCTCCTGGGCAAGCTTCCGGAACTGGACGGCCTGGGCCGGCCCCTATTTGCCTATGGCAAAACCATTCACGATCAGTGCCCGCGCCGGGCACATTTCGAAAATGACGAATATGTCGAAGAATTCGGGTCCGAAGAAGCGGTGGCAGGTTATTGCCTTTACAAATTGGGTTGTCGGGGTCCGGAAACTTACAACAACTGCCCGATAGCCAAATTCAACGACGGCACCAGTTGGCCGATCGAAGCAGGGGCACCCTGTATCGGCTGCAGCGAACCGGATTTTTGGGATAAATACACGCCGTTTTATGAGGAACTTTAATTATAAATATGTTGAGTCGAACAACACCCCTTTTACCGTGAAAGGAGAGGAGATCATATGGCAGAAAGAATTACGATAGATCCGATCACCAGAATCGAAGGTCACCTCAGAATTGAGGTCGAGATCGCCGGCGGCAAGGTGGTTAACGCCTGGAGTTCAGGTCAGATGTTCCGGGGGATCGAGTTGATCCTTCAGGGACGCGATCCCCGGGATGCCCATCATTTTGTACAGCGCTCCTGCGGCGTCTGAACGTACACCCATGCTCTGTCCTCGGTGAGGGCAGTCGATGACGCCGTTGGCGTTAAAATACCCAAAAACGCAAGAATCATTCGAAACCTTTTGATGGGTGCCCAGTTTCAGCATGATCATATCGTTCATTTTTATCATCTACATGCGCTGGATTGGGTGGATATTGTCAGCGCTCTTAAAGCCGATCCCAAGAAGACCGCCGCATTGTCGGACAATGTCAGCAACGCTCCCGAGGGGGGAAGCCCTTATTTTAAAAGTGTTCAGCAACGCCTGAAAACCTTTGTCGACAGCGGCCAGCTGGGCCCATTTTCCAATGCCTATTGGGGGCATTCCGCTTATAAGCTACCACCCGAAGCAAATCTAATGGCTGCCGCCCATTATATTGAAGCATTGCGCCTGCAGGCCAGGGCGGCCCGGATGCATGCCATTTTCGGCGGCAAAAACCCGCACCCTCAATCCCTGGTTGTCGGTGGTGTCACCTGTGTCAAGGACCTTACACCTGGCCGTATTGCCGAATTTTTGTACATCACCAAAGAAACCCATAATTTTATTAAAAACGTATACATCCCCGATCTGCTGACAGTGGCCTCCTTTTACAAAGACTGGGGAGCGATTGGTGGCACCACAAATTTTCTGGCCTGGGGTGAATTCCCGGAATCCGATAAGGAACCGGAAAGTCTTTTTATGCCCAGAGGTGTTATCATGAAACGTAATATCGGCGGCGTGACAATGGCGCATCAGGACAAGGTAACTGAAGACGTTACACGCGCCTGGTATGAAAAAGGTGAGGCCAAACATCCTTACGAAGGCGAAACCAAACCGCTGCAGGAGGATCCGAATTATAGACCTGGCGACGGCCAGTATACCTGGTTCAAGGCGCCGCGTTATGAAGGGGAGCCCTGTGAAGTCGGGCCGCTGACCAGAGTTCTGGTGGCGTATGCCAACGGTCACAAAGAAATCAAACCCATCGTGGATGATGTTTTGAAAACCCTCGGTGTCCCGGCGGCGGCATTGTTTTCAACGCTGGGCAGAACTGCCGCCCGCGGTATTGAAGCCCTTGCCATCGGTGAGCGCAATCAAGTGTGGATTGCAGAGCTGATTGAAAATATTAAAAGTGGCGACACCAGTACCTACCAGCCCTATGAAATGCCGGATAGCGGAATGGGTGTTGGACTCAATGATGTTCCCAGAGGATCTCTCGGCCACTGGGTCCAGATCGAAGACAAGAAGATTAAAAACTATCAGTATGTTGTGCCATCGACCTGGAACTTAGGTCCGCGGGATGCTGCCGGTAAGCTTGGACCCGTTGAAGAGTCCTTGATCGGCACGCCGGTTGCCGATCCCAAAAAACCGCTGGAGGTTCTGCGAACGGTCCATTCATTCGATCCCTGCATTGCCTGCGGTGTTCACGTTATCGACCCGGATTCAAACGAGGTCTATAAGATCAAGGCGTTGTAAATATATGTATCGAAATTATTGCAACGAATTGGAATCATATAATATTTTCGAGGTCTGAGTTCTGCCATGATCATGGAATATTGGAATGATGGAATCTGATTGCGTTAGGTGTTCCAAGTTGCGTGTTACGGGTCAAAGGCTTCGTGTTTAGTAATCAGTGTTTTTTAATCCGAGATCTTCAATCTAAGATCCAAAATGGACTCATTCCAGCCTTCGAGCTGGGGCGAAGCCTCTAACTTATTTTTAAATCTCACAGCCTCCCACTTATAGGGGAGGCTGTGGCTTTTTAAAGGCATTGACTGTTCAGGACGATCCGGGGTACGGTGACTTCCTGGAACATTTTCCAGGAAATCTTATTTAATGATGGACGAATTGAAAATATGACTACAATTGCCGACAATCCTTTCGACGAAATTTATGATAGCGAAATTATGGTTTTGGGCATTGGCTGCATCCTTTATACCGATGAGGGATTCGGGGTGCGAGTGGTCGAAAAAATGGAAAAGCGCTTCGAATTTCCGGACAACGTCCTTCTTGTCGATGGGGGGGTACTGGGCATTAATTTGCTGGGGGTGATTTCCAAACCGGACCATTTGATTGTTGTGGATGCCATCCGCAACAAGGGAAAGCCCGGAGACCTATATCGGTTGGAAGGTGATCAAATTCCAGAAAGGATTCGGGCCAAAAATTCTTTACACCAGGTCGATTTTCTTGAGGCGCTGACCCTGTGCCAAGCGTTGGAAAAGGTCCCGAAAACGGTCATCATCGGGGTAGAGCCGGAAGATATCGAAACTCAGGGTCTTGAATTGACCCCCCCCATTCAGGCGAAAGTCGAGCCGGTAATTGAAATGGTTCTGGCCGAACTGGTGCGCTTGGGAGGATCCTATTGCTCCAGAAGCGGTAGTATCACCGAGGATTGAGTCAGGGGCGTTTAATGGATTCGTGCCCGCAGGACTTGGTTTGCCGAAAGACCAGAAATAGGCATGATTTGGTTAAAACCATTATCTCTATTCATAAACCACCGGCTTGCCGGTGAGAATTTAAAAAGTTCTACCGTTACCGCGAGGGAATGCTTGATGGGTGCAAACCTGGTCGATGCCGGCGGCTTATGAATTGAGATAAAAAAGAATTTTTGCTTATTTGATAAGGTTAATTGGTAAACGCAAGCCGAACAACCAGCACCAAATTCGACTGAAGCGAACAAGATACTGCTAATGATGAATTGGTCAAGTAGTCATCAAGACCGACAGATCCGATAAAACAGAGATAAAAAATTCTTTTAAAAATCAGCGATCAGCGGCAGAGCGTGGACCCGGTCCCTTCCAGGGGCCTTCCCCATACTCTCAGCTCTGCTGGTGGTCGCTGATTAAGGTGAGCAGAACGCCATGCCAAAGCGTCTTTCTCCAAAACTTTCTTTGCGGTCGGTATTGGAATGGATGCTGCGCAGGCCGGTGGTGATTGTTCTGGTCATCTCGGCTGCAACCATTTTTTTTGCCTCAAACCTGCCCGGATTATCCTTTCGAACCTCCGTCTATGATCTAATCATTGAAGACCTCCCTGAGACAACCCGCTATAAAGAATTGAAAAAGGTATTCGGCTCCGACGAGATTATTCGGGTTGTCGTCAAAGCCGATAACGTGCTCGCTCCGGAAACTTTCGTCAACATCGCCCGGCTTGCCGAGGATATGTCCGCTATCGAAGGGGTTAGAAGGGTAATCAGCCTGCCGGGAATCAAAAAAGCGGTGGATGTCAGCGAGAAATGGAGCATAGAAGAATTTAGCGCCGTGGCGGCGCCCGTTGAGTTGTTTCATAGAAACTTAATATCCGCGGACCAAAAGGCCACCGGAATAACGTTGGTCCTTGAAAGCGACGTTGACAAACAGGGAGTGATCCAGTCGGTGGAAAAGATTATCTCAGCGGCACCTGAGAGGCTTTCTATTTACCAGATCGGTATGCCGTTGGTTTCCCAGGCCCTGGCGGCGTTAACGGTTAAGGATTTTTTCTCGCTGCCTCCCATTACACTGATGCTGATTACCGGGGTGCTCTACCTTTTTTTCCGCAGGCTGTCCTATCTCTTTCTTCCCATCCTATGCGTGACCCTGGTACTGATTTGGACACTGGGGTTCATGGCCTTGATCCGCATCCCGTTGACCATGCTGACCATGATCGTGCCGGTTTTTCTTATTGCGGTGGGGACCGCTTACTGTCTGCACGTTATGGCTGAATATAACACCTGCGCTTTACGGGCGGTATCCCCGGCAGCCGCTGTAACGGCAACTTTTTCCAACACGGCTCTTCCATGTGTTCTGGCGGTCTTTACCACGATGACGGCCCTGGCCTCTCTCTGGATCAACCCAATTGTGGCTATCCATGAATTTGCCCTTTTTGCCTGCTTCGGGATGTTGAGCCTCCTGGTGATCATCCTGACCCTGCTTCCTTGCGGTCTGGTGCTCATCCCCCTTCCCAAGAACAAGAATAAGGGGGGTACCCGAGTCAACCTGCACCTTGATAGATTCCTGGAAATAATTGCACAGCTCACCCTGAAACATCAAAAGGGCATCCTGATCGTTGCCGGGATAGCGGTAATTCTGGGAGTGACCGGCATTTTCTTGATAAAAGTAGAAACCAATCCGGTGGAATACTTTAAACCGAATACCTCCATCAGCCGTAATTTTCATGATATCTATCAAAAGCTGTCGGGAAGCTTTCCAATTAACCTGGTAATCAAAAGCGATAATAAATACTATTTTGAAGATCCCCGGCACATTGAGCGAATTTCCGATGTGCAGAAATTCTTGGTAACGCTGCCCGGGGTGGACAAGACCATTTCATTCGCCGATTATGCGAGGCTCGTCAACTATGCATTGAACCGCTACGACCCCAAATACTACGCCCTGCCGGAAGAGGCTTTTGAGGCCAGAATGGTGATCAACAATTATAAGACGCTGCTGGGAGAGGACATGTTCGTACGGTTTATGAATCCGGATTATTCCGAAACCAACGTAATTCTTTTGACCCATATTTCGAGTTCCGGGGAATTCCTCAAAACCAGAGATCGGATTCTTGCCCACCTTGAGGAACATTTTCCCAAAGACCTTCAGTGGTCCGTTACCGGCTTTGGGATGGCGATTTCGGCCAGCAGCCATTTGTTGACCTCCGGCCAGGTGAAAAGCATTTCTGTAGGCTTGCTCCTTATTTTCGGGATTATGTTTTTAATGTTTCTGTCCGTGAAAGTCGGTCTGATAGCCATCCTTCCCAACTTTTTCCCGATAATTATGAATTTTGGCCTCATGGGATGGCTGGGCATCAAGCTGTCCATGGTGACCAGCCTGATTGCCAGTGTGGCCATCGGTTTGGCCGTTGATGACACCATCCATTATTTGCATCGCTATAACCGCGAATTTAAAAAAGATCTGGATAAAGACCGTGCCCTTCGCGCTACGATACAGCAGGTGGGTAAACCCATTGTTTTTACAACCCTTACAATCAGTATTGGATTTTTTATCCTAATCTTTTCAAGCTTTAAACCCACCGCCGTCTTTGGGCTTTTGATGGTGATCACCATGTTTTCGGCCCTGGCAGGAGATCTGATCATCCTTCCCGCCCTCATGCGCCATGTTGAGCTGGTAACGGCATGGGATCTTATGAAATTAATGCCTACACCGGGCGCAATGCCGGCCGGTATTGCGCATGAACTGAACCAACCGTTGAATGCCATTAAAATGGGAAGCGATTTTTTAAAAATGATGATATCCCGCCAGGCGAATATAAAATACGAGCATATCAACCAGGTGGTCAACGAAATCAGCACTCAGGTCGACAGAGCATCAGAGATCATAAACCGGCTTAGAGTTTTTGGGCAGAAACCGGATTTTGAGCTGGAGCGTATCGATATTAACGAGGCCATAAAGGATGTGATTGCAATTGTTGGTCACCAGCTGAGTCTGGATGATATCGAGATCAAACTGGATCTGGATAAAACCCTGCCGCCAATATGGGGCCATTTAAACAGATTGGGACAGGTTGTCTACAACCTTGTCACCAATGCCGGCGATGCGATCAATGAAAAGAAAAAAACCGCCGACGATACCAGTCATCATATAATCCGGGTTTGTACCCATCAGGAGGACAACCAGATTGTGATGGCGGTATCCGATACGGGCATCGGGATCCCCGCTGGCAATATACGCAGAATTCGCGAACCGTTTTTTACGACCAAAGCAATGGGACAGGGTAAAGGGCTGGGACTCAGTATCAGCTATGAAATTGTCAAAGACTTCGGCGGTCGCATCGACGTTCAAAGCGATGAAAATAAAGGGACCACTTTAAAGGTTATCTTTCCCCCGGCCCGCTCGTAAAACTCGAAGACGCCAAGATTCCGGGCGGCTGTTTTTTTTGTTAATTAAAACTATAAATAATGAACACATGGTGGTATGATTAAAAGCTTTTTGATGACGAAACAACGTCATTCAGTGAAGGAGACTTGTCCGATGTCGTTAAAATTATACTGGCTTCAATGCGGCGGTTGTGGCGGTGACACCTGGTCGTTTTTCAATGGAGAATCGCCCAATGTTGTTGAACTTTTCAGCTCCCTTGATATTGAGTTGCTATGGCATCCCTCCATTTCAAGCAACCGCCAAAAGGACCAAGAAAAGATAGACGAAGACCTTATGTCGGGATCACTTAACATCGATGTATTGTGCATAGAAGGCTCTGTATTGCGGGGACCCGGCGGAACCGGAATGTACGACCGAATAAGAGGTAAGCCCAAAAAAGATTTCGTTGCCTTTTTGGCGAAACGGGCACAGTATATTTTGGCCATCGGTACTTGCGCCAGCTATGGCGGTATTGGTGCGAACACTGAGATAGAAGCCACCGGCCTGCAATTTCTACGATGGGAAAAAGGTGGCTTTCTGGGAAAGGAATTTAGGTCCGGAAGCGGTCTGCCGGTTGTGAATCTGCCGGGATGCCCCTGCCATTGTGATATTATTTCGGGGACGTTAACCGCACTTGTTTCCGGAACACACCTCGAGCTGGGTGAATACAATACACCGCTTGAATGGTACGGTATGATGGTGCACCAGGGATGTACCCGAAATGAGTACCATGAGTACCGGGTGGAGGACTGGAAATTCGGGGAAAAAGGTTGTATGTTTTTTCATCTGGGCTGCCACGGACCCCTCGCCCATGGTCCCTGCAACAAACTATTGTGGAACAAACGCTCATCGAAAACACGGGTTGGGGTACCCTGTTTTGGCTGCACACGACCCGATTTTCCCCAACAATACCCATTTTTTGAAACCAGAAACATCGAGGGCATACCGATTGAGTTACCCGAGGGAATCAGCCGTGCCCATTACCTGGCATATAAAGGGATGGCCGCCGCCGCTGCTCCTAAAAGATTGACGACAAGGAAAACCGGCATATGATAATACTTAAAAAGTCGATTATTCCTCTTAATGGATACCGTTAAAGGTTATCAGATGAGCAATAAAAAAATACATATCTATCCCTTCAACAGGGTCGAAGGAGATCTGGAAATCTTTGTTGAAGTCGAAAATGGTGTGGTAACCGAAGCCAGGAGTGCCGGGACCATGTATCGGGGGTTCGAAAATTTGCTTATTGGACGGGCAATTCTGGATGGACTTGTCATTACTCCCCGAATATGCGGCATCTGTAGCACCTCTCACCTGAAAGCCGCTGCCAAGGCATTGGATATGTTTTTCGATGTTAAGGTACCGCACAATGCCAAAAGAATCAGAAATATTACGTTAATTGCAGAACAGATCCAAAATGATTTCCGGCATGCCTTTCTTGTGTTTATGGTTGATTTTACCAACCCCTGGTATCGAAGCCATCCACTGTATGATGAGGCGGTTTGTCGATATGAACCTCTAAAGGGGGAAACCACGATTCAAACCATCCAGGAAACCAAGAAAATCCTTGAAATTATAGCTATTCTGGGAGGCCAATGGCCGCATTCATCGTTTATGGTTCCCGGTGGCGTCGTCAGCATGCCCAGCGCCAACGATGTTGCCCAATGCCTGTTTTTGTTGAGGAATTTTTGCAAATGGTTCGAAGGCCGGGTGTTAGGCTGTAGTATTCAACGTTGGATGGAAGTTAAATCCACGTCAGATCTGGCTGCTTGGCTGGAGGAGGCCCCATCCCACCGGAATAGCGATCTTGGGTTTTTTATCCGGTTTGCCAGAAAGGCTGGTTTAGAAAAAATCGGCAGCGGTTACGGAAATTTTATCAGTTTCGGGTCGCTGGACTTGCCGGAAAACACAAAGGTCCAAGGTCTCAACGGCGGCAGACAATTGTTTCCCGCCGGGTTTTTCCATAACTTGGCAGTTGAAAAATTCGAACAGGAAAAAATAACAGAAGATGTATCGCATTCGTGGTTCGATGATTACCCCGGCGGAAAACATCCTTTTGAGGGCCTGACAAATCCATATGCCACCGGGGCGGAAAGCAGGAAATATTCCTGGGGCAAAGCACCGCGCTATGATGGAATGCCGGCCGAAACCGGTCCTTTGGCGGAGATGATCGTTGCGGCATCCCCGCTGTTTATTGATCTGATCGGTAAGGACGGCCCCAATGTATTTGTGAGGGAGCTCGCCCGTCTGGTAAGAACGGCAACTCTTATAGCGGTCATGGAACAATGGCTTGAAGAGACGGTGTTATGCAAGGATGAATTTTATCGCGATCCCGGTAAAAAGGAAAATGGTGAAGGCTTTGGCTTAATTGAAGCACCCAGGGGCTCTCTCGGGCATTGGATAAAGATCAAGGATGCCAAGATCGAGAGATATCAGATTATTACTCCCACCGCCTGGAATGCTTCCCCGCGCGATTCAAGCGGCGAGCGAGGCCCATGGGAGCAGGCAATGGTCGGTACGGAAATTAAGAACCAGGATAATCCTGTTGAAGTGGATCACATCATCCGATCTTTTGACCCATGCCTGGTGTGTACCGTTCATGCAATTGATATCAGAAAATCCGGTCGTTTTGGGAGCATTCGCGCAGGGGGTAACCCCAGACCTCTCATTTTATAGCAACCTAAACCAAGGGTATTTTACATGGAAACTTTAAGTTATCTTCCCAGGGAATTTTCGGCGCCGACCACCGTGTATGCGTCTTTGACGGAAGAAAACGAGCTTTTAAGAAAAGAAATTCAGGTGTCACGTGAGGCAGCAGACATTACCGCCAATCTCGTCGTGAAACAATTCGAGGAAACAGAGAAGATCCTTCGCCGGCTTCAGGTCGCCAATGCGCAGAGAAAAGCCGTGCTCGATTCAGCCATCCAAATTTCTATTATTGCAACCGACAAAGATGGCCTGATTACCGTCTTTAACACCGGTGCTGAGAACCTTTTAGGATATCGCGCGGAAGAAATCATTGGAAAATGGACGCCGGAGATTTTTCATTTAAAATCCGAACTGAATATGGTGAGCCAAAATTTAAGCTCCAAATATGGATATAATGTCGAGGGGATTAATGTATTTTATGAACATGCCGTTCGAGGCCGATTGGCACAGCAGGAATGGACTTACGTCCGTAAAGACGGAACTCAATTTCCCGTTAGAATGACAATCAACACGCTTCGCGAACCGTACGGCAGTGTCAGCGGACTTCTTTTTATCGCCATGGATATCGCCGAAAAAAGGCGTTCCGAAAAGGCGTTATTGGAAAGTGAGAGGAAGTACCGATTATTGGTCAGAAATCTGCCGAATTGTGTCTATAAGGGCTATTTTGATGGCACCATAGATTTTTTTGACGATAAGATCGAACAGATTACCGGCTACCGCAAAGAGGATTTCTTATCAAGAGAGATGAGCTGGTTTAGCTTCGTCCATGAAGAGGATCTTAAGTGTGCCGAAGAGAGATTTAAGCAGGCGCTGCGCACCGATAACTCATACATCAGGGAATATCGGATTAAATCAAAAAGTGGGGATATCATCTGGATCCAGGACAGCGGCCAGATTATTTACGGAGAAAATGGTGAAGTTGAATTCATTACCGGAGCGTTTCTCGATATCACTGAACGTAAGCTCGCCGAAAAAGCACTGCATGAATCCGAAGAAAAATACCGCTCCCTTTTTAACAGCGGTCCCGATCCAATCTTCGTTCTGGACTGCACCACTCAGAAAATACTGGATGCCAATCCCATGGCCCAGGAGACCTATGGATATTTAAAGGAAGATTTAATTGGCAGGCCTTTCAATGATTTAGGTCCTCTTGATGATATAATGGAAGGACTTGCGGATTTCAGCGAAGATGAATGGCCAAATGCCTGCGCGGTGAGCTCAAAGGCTGAACATTACAAAAAAGGCGATGTTTCTTTTTTTGTTAGGGTTACGGCATGTCCAACACGGTATAAAGACAGAGATGCAATCATACTGGCCGCCACCGATATTACTGAAATGCTGGAAAGAGAAGCGCAACTGTTACAAGCCAGCAAAATGACAACGCTTGGCAAAATGTCTGCCGGAATTGCCCATGAATTAAATCAGCCGTTGAACGCTATCAATATGGGGAGCGAATACCTGACAATGATGGTTGAAGAAGGCAAGAAGATATCCAGGGAAAATTTGGTCGAAGTCGCCCGGCAGATCAGTGAACAGGTGGATAGGGCTTCCGAGATCATGAATCGCCTTCGCGAATTCGGGCGCAAACCGGATTTTGCCCGAAAAAAGGTTGACCTCAACAGGGCGATCAGAATCGTGCATGGAATTGTCGCCCAGCAGCTCAAGCTTCAGAATATTATCGTGAATCTCGAGCTTGAAGAAAACATCCCCTTTATCCTGGCCCATAGTACGCGATTGGAACAGGTAACTTTTAACCTGGTCACCAATGCCCAAGATGCCATCCTTCAAAAGACAAAAGACGGCTTGGAGTCAGAGACAAGAGAGTCCACGATTACAATTCGTACCTTTGCTGAAAATAATCAAGTGGCAGTGACCGTTTCAGATAACGGTATCGGCATACCGCAGAATGTCCAGCATAAAGTTTTTGAGCCGTTTTTCACGACCAAAGAAGTCGGCAAAGGTATGGGTCTCGGACTTTCTATTACATATGGAATCGTGAAGGATTACAACGGGCAGATCGAAATTCAAAGCCGGGAAGGTCTCGGGACGACGATCAAGCTGACCTTCCCCTGTGCGGATGCATGAAAGGAAAGACAGGTGGAAAAGATCTTGGTCATCGATGATGAAAAACCCACTCTGGCAATGTTCCGTCTTTTTTTAGATGCCTATGGTTACAAGGCGTATACAGCCGAAAATGGCGCAACCGGTCTTGAAATTTTTAAGCAAGAAAAACCGACCATCGTGTTTACTGACATAAAAATGCCGGGAATGAACGGATTGGCGGTGTTGCAAGAAATTAAAGATCTCGATCCGCGGACAGCGGTGATTGTTATCACCGGTCATGGTGATGCGGTACTGGCTGAGCAAGCGTTGAAATTAGATGCCGTCGATGTTTTAAATAAACCCATTAAAAAAGAAGCACTCGATGCTGCTTTAAAAAAAGCGGAAAAAAAAATCAGCGATCACCAGCAGAGCCGCGGGTATGAGCAAGGCTCCCGAAAGGGGCCGGGGCCAAGGTCTGCTGGTGATCGCTGATTTGTAAAAAGAATTTTAGCTTCATGTTACGTTCCTTCTGACAGAGTGTGCTATCATAATTATTGATAAAATTATTCTGAACACGCTTTTATCTGATCTGCCTGTATTGATAAGCAGTTGCGCTGCTTGCATATCTGAGCAAGTCGTAAAAAATGAGCCAAAATTCTTTTGATTAACTACCTTGATAAGCCACCGGCATTGCTCAGCTTTAGATCAATGAGCCGTGATCACCCGATATCGGTAGAACCTTTCCAATTCTCATCCCGATAGGTCGGGGTGGCTTATCAAGGGAGTTAAATCAACTGGGGACGTCCGCAGTTGATAAGTCTGCAAAATAGGAGTCAAAAAATATGTGTCTTGCAATCCCCTCCAAAATAACCCGCATTGAAAATAACATGGCTACCATCGATGTGGACGGTGTCCAGAGGGAAGCCAGCCTTCTACTGCTTGAAGATGCCGGGGTTGGCGATTATGTCATCGTCCATGCCGGTTTTGCCATTCATAAAATCGATGAAGCCGCAGCCCTGGAAACCTTGGAATTCTTAAAAGAAGCAGCCGCATTAGTCGAAGGAGGCAGTGATGGAATGACGAATGACGAATGACGAATGTCGAAGTGCGGAGGAGATAGAGGGCAGGTTATTTTTGCGATGACAGAAAATTGTGTTGCCAAGCGGTTGAAAGTAAGCGGCATTGTCCAGGGCGTCGGTTTTCGACCTTTTGTTTATCAGCTTGCCGAGCAATATGGCCTGAAGGGAGAAGTGGCCAACACCTCTTCAGGAGTGTCCATCCATATCGAAGGTCTCCCCGAACAGGTGGCCTTTTTTGAAACCGATCTTGCCGCCAAAAGTCCACCCCTGGCATACATTGTTGACATTTCCGAACGAAGGGAGACCGTAAAGCAGTTCACTGATTTTGCCATTACCAAGAGTGTTGGCAAATCTAAAAGGTCCACCTTGATTTCACCGGATGTCTCGGTTTGTGACGATTGTCGGGCTGAAATGCTCGATCCCGACGATCGACGCTATGATTATCCATTTATCAACTGCACCAATTGCGGGCCCCGCTACACGATCATCGACGACATTCCCTATGATCGGCCCAAAACTTCCATGCGGCCCTTTAAAATGTGTCCGCGCTGTCAGGCCGAATACGATGACCCCAACAACCGCAGGTTTCATGCTCAGCCGAATGCCTGTGCGAATTGCGGGCCCCATGTTTCCCTTTGGGACAACCGTCTCAACCAGATAGCGGCCGAAAACACTATCGAAAAAACAGCGGAACTTTTAAAACAGGGCTGTATTCTGGCAGTCAAAGGCCTTGGCGGTTATCACCTGGCAGCCGATGCCGCCAACCCCGAGGCCGTCAGACGTCTGCGGAGCCGGAAAATGCGCGAGGAAAAGCCTTTTGCCGTTATGTCCTATGACATCGAGAGCGTTCTGCGGTATGCTCTTGTCGGACCGGAAGAGGAAAAATTGCTGACCTCCATCCGACGTCCGATCGTGTTGCTAAAAAAGAAATTTCCCAACCCAATTTCAGAAGATGTATCCCCGAAAAACAAGTATTTTGGGGTGATGCTTCCTTACACGCCGTTGCATTACCTGTTGCTGAAATACGGATTTACCGCCCTGGTGATGACCAGCGGCAACCTGTCTGAGGAACCCATCGCCATCGATAATGAGGACGCCTTCCGGCGGCTTGCCGAGATTGCCGACTATTTTTTAATCCACAACCGCGATATCTATCTACGCAGCGATGATTCCATTGTAAGACACGCGGCCGGCGCGAAACGGTTCATTCGCCGCTCAAGAGGTTTTGTACCCATTCCGGTCTTTTTGAAAAAAGAGGTGCCTCCGATTTTGGCATGCGGAGCAGAGCTTAAAAACACCATTTGCGTCACCAAACGGAATATGGCGTTTTTAAGCCAACATATCGGCGACCTTGAAAACATGGCCACCTATGATTTTTTCAAACTGACCGTTGACCATTTAAATCGCATCCTCGATATCAAACCTGAAATCATCGCTTACGACTTGCATCCCGACTATTTAAGCACCCAATACGCGCAGGCGCAGCCGGCTATCCATAAAATTCAGGTGCAGCACCATCACGCCCACATTGTCAGTTGCATGGCCGAACACAAATTGGAGGGTGCGGTCATCGGCTTGTCCTTTGATGGCACAGGGTATGGCACCGACGGTGCCATCTGGGGAAGTGAAATCCTGATTGCCGAAGAACATGATTTTAAACGTGCCGGGCATCTTGCCTACGTTTCGATGCCGGGCAGTTCCGCGGCCATTAAAGAGCCCTGGCGTATGGCAGTCAGTTATTTAACTGATGCGTTCGGAGATGAATTTCGAAACTTCGATCTACCTGCAATACGTAAGATTGAAAATAAAAAGATTAATATCATCCGTGAGATGATATCAAAAGGGATCAATTCCCCGCAGACGTCGAGCCTGGGGCGCTTGTTTGACGGTGTGGCAGCCCTTTGCGGGATTCGCAACCGGGTAAATTTTGAGGGACAGGCTGCCATGGAATTGGAAATGCTGGCGGAGGCAACCACTGAATCGCGATATGACTATGAATGGGAAACCGATGATTTAATACGTATCCTGCCGGCACCTATTGTTCGCGGTATCGCCGCAGACGTTCATAACAGGGTGCCGGTATCCAAAATAAGTGCAAAATTTCACAAAACCTTGATATGCTTGTTTGCGGAAATATGTGAGGTTATCCGAAACCAGCGCGGATTGGACCGCGTCGCGCTCAGCGGCGGCTGCTTTCAAAACGCGACCCTTTTAACCGGATTGATTCGGGCACTGGAGCGTCGTAAATTTCAGGTCTTTTCCCATCA
>JARFPZ010000184.1 GCA_029288035.1 Desulfosarcina sp. | reverse complement strand
GCATGAAACGGTTGAACTCCTGGAACTGGAAAAGAGCTCTATCCGTGTGGCTGAGTATCTAACCGAACTGCCGGCCAGGGAAATTTTGGAGCGTGAGCTTCATAAGGCAATTGTTCAAGCAAGAAAACGCTTTTTGTTATCTCAACATAACAAAGAGGAGGGGAACCGTTGAACCGACACGTGAACGCCATCTCCGGCCGTCTGAGCCTGCGGCCGCCCCAGCGGCGCATCTCATTGGAAATTCTTCAACGCATCACCGAGATCGCACCGCCCGGCAAAGATACCGACTCGGCCGCTCTGCTTGCGGCCATCCAAAGCGAGTTCGCCTCGGTGACCGACTTTGAGCACGAATTTCCCTCCCTGTGCTTTGCCCTGGCCACAGGCGTAGGCAAAACCCGCCTTATGGGCGCGTTTATCAGCTACCTGTACTTAGACCACGGCATCGGGAATTTTTTTGTGCTGGCGCCCAACCTGACCATCTATAACAAGCTGACCGCCGACTTTACGCCTAACACCCCCAAGTATGTGTTCAAGGGCATTGCCGAATTTGCCGTGAATCCGCCTACGGTAATCACCGGTGATACTTATGAAAGTGGCGTTGGTGTGCGCGAGACTTATCGCCAACAAACTTCTCTTTTTCCAGAATTAGATGGGGTACATATCAATATTTTCAACATCTCCAAAATCAATTCTGAAGTGCGTGGCGGCAAGTCGCCCCGCATCAAACGGTTGTCCGAATATATCGGCGAAAGTTACTTCGATTATTTGGCTGGACTGCCCGACCTTGTTTTGCTGATGGACGAATAGCACCGCTACCGGGCCAGCGCCGGCGTGCGGGCCATAAACGAGCTCAAACCCATTCTGGGGTTGGAATTGACCGCCACCCCATTTGTAGAGACCGGCCGTGGGGCCATACCGTTTAAAAATGTGATTTATGACTATCCCTTGAGGAAGGCCATGGCCGACGGTTTTGTTAAAGAGCCGGCCGTGGTGACGCGCAAGAATTTCAATCCCTCCGGCATGTCGTCCAAGGAGATTGAGCAGTTGAAGTTGGAAGACGGCATACGCCTTCATGAAAGCGTTAAGGTGGAACTTGAGACCTATGCCCGCGAGAGTGACAATCCCATCGTGAAACCCTTTCTGCTGGTAATCTCCCGGGATACCACCCATGCCGCCCAATTGCTGCAATTGGTAGAGTCCGACGGATTTTTCGAAGGTCGCTACAAGGACAAGGCCATTCAGGTGGATTCCAGCCAGACCGGCAAGGCCGAAGAGGAGATGATTGAGCGGTTGCTCAAGGTTGAGCAAGCCGATGAGCCCACCGAGATCGTGATCCATGTCAATATGCTCAAAGAGGGCTGGGATGTCACCAACCTTTACACCATTGTACCGCTTCGGGCGGCCAATGCACGCATCCTGATCGAGCAGTCCATCGGTCGAGGATTAAGACTGCCTTTTGGCAAGCGGACAGGGGTGATGGCCGTTGATCGCCTGAACATCGTGGCCCACGACAAATTCCAAGAGATCATCGACGAGGCCAACCGACCCGATTCGGCCATTCACCTGCAGGCAGTCGTGCTGGATGACGCAGAGCTCGACCGCAAAACCGCAACCCTGGTTTCACGTCCCAGGCTCGAAGAGAAACTGGGCATCAAACCGTCGCAGGTGACGCCCAATACCCAATTGACTGGTCAGGACGAACCTACGGTATTCCCAAAACCTGAGGAACGCAAGGTGGCCCAAATGGCCTGGGAGGAGATCCGCAGGCTAACCAACCAGCCGCAAAAGCTGCCCAGTGTGACCCATTTACAAAAGCCGGAGGTACAAGCTGCCATTGTCAAGGCGGTGGAGCAACGGCAGCCGTCACCCGAGCAGATGGCGCTGGAAGGTTTTACCGAAGGGCCGGACATCGCCGCCATAGTGGCCAAAACCAGCGAGCTGGTAACCCAGCAGACCATTGACATACCGCGTATTTTGGTGGTGCCCGAAGGGGATGTTAAAACAGGTTTCAGATCTTTTACCCTGGATTTGACGTCCTTGAATTATCCCGCGGTTTCCGACGAGCTATGGATTCAGCATTTACGCACCAGCGAATTGGAAATTTTAGCGTTGAGCAAAGGCGGCATCGAAGAGGCCCGGTTGGAAGATTACGTTGTCAGAGGCCTGATCGACTTCGATGACGTCTCTTATGATGACCATGCCGATCTACTCTACGAATTGGCTGGCCAGGTAGTTCGCCATTTTCAAACATACCTGTCCGATGAAGAGGTTCGAAAAATCTTGCGCTGCTATCAACGTAATATAACCCAGTTTGTTCACGCTCAGATGCAGGACCACTATTGGGAGGACGCAATCGACTATAAGGTCGTGGTCAGCAAGGGCTTTACGGAACTCAAAGAAGTTCTCCGGGGGTCGCCCAAGCTCAATCATTATCAGACAAGGAATTAGGACCAAAAAATGACGGTTTTTGGGGCTTAGCGTCACATTTTCATGGGCGAAAAAGGCCTTTTAAGAAATTCAAGGCCATTCGAGCAAAGCCTCCGGATTGGCTATTGAAATATTGATTGATCAATGAAGAGCGCCAATCATGATTCAATTATTGCCGGTATTTAGTGCTGATCGCTGTCGACTTCAGAGGCCTGAGATATCAACAACAGATCACAACCGCCCTCAAACCTGACATAAGAGAATAGTATCACGCCAACCCATGCAAGGGGGCGATTTAGAATCCCACACTCCTTGGCTGCATTTGTGTACCCCTTGTAAACAAATCTTGCATGATACTGAAAGATTGAAAAAATCAAACATACGAATGGTATCTTAAAATTTAAACGCCAGTCTAAGGGTTAAAAGATAGTCGTATTCGAGCATCAAAAAACTGCACAGGGTGGCACATTTGGAGGTTTACCAAAAATCGGCGGACAACCCTCTGTAGGTATTTCTGCGGTCAATTTTCACCGCTTGACATACTGATGCATCAATGTTATGTTCTGATGCATGAGAACCACTATTAGAATAAACGACGATCTGTTGAAGCGGGCTAAAAAACACGCGGCAGATCAGGGCCGCACCCTCACATCGCTGGTCGAAGACGCCTTGGTGCTCATCCTATCAAAACCGAAGTCGAGCCAACGAAAACGGGTTAAGTTGCCAGTATCTAAAGCCACTGGCGGCGTCCTTCCCGGGATTGACCTTAATCGCTCCAGTGACTTGGAGGAGGTTATGAACGCACCGTGATCCTTCCCGATGTCAACATCCTTATGCACGCGTTTCGTGCCGACTCCCCCGAACATCTGACTTGCCGCGCTTGGCTCGATGGTGTTGTTAATGGTGACGCCCGTTACGGTATGGCTCCGCAGGTTCTGAGCGGTGTGATCCGCATAACTACCCACCCCAAGGTTTTTGCGGTGCCCAGCAGCCTGGATGAAGTGCTGCGATTCTGCGACATCCTGCTTGATCAATCCCATTGCGTGGTTATTCAGCCGGGCGAGCGGCACTGGCAGATATTCAATCGCCTTTGCATCGAAGCCGACGCCCGAGGCAACTTAGTGCCCGACGCATGGCTTGCGGCACTGGCCATCGAGTCCGGCTGTGAATGGGTCACCCTCGATCACGATTACGCGAGGTTCCCAGGCTTGAAATGGCGTGTACCGGCGTGACAGTGATGTTTAATACGGTTAGGGGAGTTGGGGATTGTCAATCTAAGGTTTCCAAAAAGTATTAGATTAAAAAAAATCAAAATCTCATTATCATACATCTAATTTTCAAATGGACCGATAACTTGTGATACATTTTTGAACAATATCGGTGAGATCCTTTATTTCACCTCCATCAAGAAGTAAATCGCCGGCGCCATTCAATTGGAGTCTACCATAAGATGAACGCTTGCTTGTCGGAGATGTCTCAAGCATGAAAAAAACAGCTCCGGGCGGCACTTTAGTGGGTTCGCCAAAAATCGGCGGACAACCCACATCGCAATCACCACCGAGGATTTTTTCAACCGCCCCCCGGGCAATATGTTCCATTGCGGTTTGCAAGCCGGCCAGTCCGGTCGGACGCTGTTCGGTGATCACATAATTGATTCCGGTAAGCCCAAAGCGGATCGCTGCTTCTCCCAGAAAGCCGTTGGCCAATGTGTATGAAAACAGGGCCGGACTGGCCTGAGCACCTCTGTCGGGGATCACCGTTTTGTAGTAGTCGACATCCGTTCCCAAACAACCATAATAAGTGGATGCGATAATACCAATATCCCGTTCCCGGGTCCACTCGGATAGACCCGCATCTATCAGCGCCAAAGCAGTGGCCGTTAATCCCAAGCGTGAATATTCATCCATTCTCCTGAAATTTGGATAAGGCTTTTTAAACATATCTGCAGGATTAATTTCGGGCAACTGTCCCCGTGGCATGGCAAAGCGCTGATGTTCCCTGCCAAGTCCTATGCCGGCAGCTGTCACCCATCCGATTCCGGTAATATTGATATCTATCATCAGATCTATTCTCCGAATCACTTAGTACATATATTCATAGATACAATAACGTAAAACTGGAGGAATGGATTCTATTAATAGAATATCAGACAGGATTTACAGGATAAATGGGATCGTTTTTCGCCTGCGGCGAGATACCTTAAGGCCGAAGGCCTTATATCTAAATAATCCTGTAAATCCTGTCTAAAAAAAGTATAAAAATCGAATCCATTCAATACTCAATGCCCTTAGGGGAAAAATATTACGGCCAATATGTTACCTTAATTACGAATAGGAGCACTTATCCCACCAAAATACTAAATCACGAAGCAAAGATTAAATTTGCAATACATTTGCGTCTTCGTGCCTTTGTGGCAGATCTAAAACTATTTTCCCAGAATTATAGCGGCGTTGACGCCGCCAAAGCCTGAATTGGTTGTTAACAGATAGTCGCCGGAAACAGCCTGTGGCTCGGAGCTTACTTGACCCTCGGCGCCTTTCTCCGGATTTGAAAACCCAATGGTTGGGGGAATCATCCGATTTGAGAGGGATTTCAAACCCAGGATGATCTCCATGCCCCCGGCCGCGCCCAGGGTATGCCCGATGGCGCCTTTTATCGAATACATGGGCACCTTGCGTTCGCCAAACACCTGCCGGAAAGCAGTAAGTTCCATTAAGTCATTATAAACCGTACCGGTACCATGGGCGCTGATGGCAGAGATTTCTTCCGGTTTTCTTTTCGCTGACCTGAGGGCCTGGTCAACAGCCAGAACCAGGCCGCGACCACTTTTGGCAGGCGCCGTAATGTGGGTGGCATCATTGGCAATGCCCCAGCCCAGCACGGTACCCAGTTGATTGCGATTCTCTCGCTGCGCCCGGGCGGCATCCATTAAAAGTATGGCGGCAGCACCCTCTCCGAGCGAGAGCCCTTTGCGATCACGATCAAAGGGCCGACAGGGAAACGGCGACAGCGCCTTGAGGGCCGAAAATCCCGAAAACGCATATTCCGTTATCAGATCACCGCAACATACCAGCACCGCTTCGGCTCGACCGGATTCAATCAATCCGGCACCATGAGCGACGGCGATGGTAGAAGAGGAACAGGAGGCGCTGACACAAACACCGTTGTAACTCAGGTCGAGTTTGGTGCCGGCAATGTCCGCGATGGAAGACAATAATACATCTCGAAAGTCGACCTGCTTGCCACGGCAGAACGATTCAAGATTATCGGCCCCCGACTTTATGGTCGCTGTAATCAGGGCGGCATCGGACGGCACCGACCCCATTCCAAGAAAAAGGCGCTCCAATAAATCCTGCAGCATGGAGCGGCCGCCGGAGGATTTAAGATCATCGATATGGGCGGCAATTTTAGCTCTGTAATGGTCCTGATCCACAGGAAAGCGCGTTATCGGTCGGATAGCGGTTTCCCCAGCCATGAGCCCCTGCCAAAGTGACGCCAGATTATTTCCCAATGCAGTAACCGCCGCCGCATCGGTAACGACGACCCGGCTGGATTCTTTATTTTTAAATTTATTAACGCTCACGCATTACCTTTATTCTAACATCTGTTTTCCGACCTCTGCCTGCTGTCAAAAAAATCGGCCGATCATAATTACCACCGAATTCACCCCCCGATTATCGTCATGCAATCCGGCGTTCGAGATGTGAGAGAGTCGAACCGCCCCAAAAAACGGAAGACCGGAACCCACTCGAATCTCCGTCCCGATTCCAATCTGGGGGTTAAAATTAAACCGTGATCCCTGACCGTCGACCTGGAAATCGGTATAGATAGCACCGATGCCACCTTCAACATAAGGACTCCATCGGTGCCTGGAAATAAAATCCAGGTAATACACTGCCAGCATCCCGACCGAAACCATGCCACGTGTTTTAGGAGAGGTCGTCAGGCCGGCCGTGCCTTCGACTTTGAACCGCAGCGCTTCCGGTGCCCAATGACGCCAGACCCGATCATAATCCCACATGACCAATCCCGCCAGCTGCAGGTAATATATATCGCCCACGGGGTCAAATGTTTTCCCGCATATTCCTGCCATTCCATAACGGGTAGGTATCTCATCGGATAGCAAGTCCCCGGCCAGTGCAATATCCAAGCCTGTGGAAGCAGTTACAAAAATAGATATCATGAAGAGTATTCTGGCTTTTTTTTGCAATTTGGTCGATTCGTTAGCGTATCTGAAGTTTCTGAATCTAGAAACTATATTTAATCCTCAATCACAACTTCATACGAAATAAGCACTTGGAATCAGACTGTAAGATTTTTTGCCAAAACATGGAATTTATAATTATTTCAAATACTAAGGCGATATCATTATGTGTTATACAGTCTTTATCTGGTTTGGGGTTGATGTTCAACCATTATATTTCATCAAATTCTTTTATCAAATATAATCGCGGATTATTGCGTTGCCAAATCCGGAAATTGATCTCATATTTTTGCTGTTATTTTATATAGATAAAAAGTTTTAGACTTAATATGATGGCATCAATTTTAGTTGACATTCATCATTTAATTATGTAACAGAACCGGTTGTCAAGTTGCATTTACCGGTTGGGTCTGATTGGAAGCATAATTTCTATTTTCCGGACCGACTCGCACATCTCTTTTCGATTTTTCGATCCATAGTGCTTCGACTCGCAATTATAGTGACATATAGATATTTTCCGACAAGATATAATTGCTTACTCAGCACTAAGTCCTGAGTGAGTAAATACGTCATCGTATTTACGAATCGATGGACTTAGCATACCATGCACTTGCCGTCGTTTCGAGCCACAAAAAAGGGAGCAAACCGGTTGCCATGTTAAATCATTTCAATACATCGCTGATTTCTAAGATTTATTGCGATGATGAGGATGGTTGATCGGACGTGTATACCCAACATTTTAAACTCGAAGAGCCGCCATTTTCGATTTCCCCGGATCCGCGGTACTTTTTCATGAGTCCCCGACATCGGAAGGCGCTCGACCACTTGATCAGCGGTGTGCGTGAATCGGGCGGATTCGTGCTGTTAACCGGCGAAGTGGGTACCGGCAAGACGACCCTTATCCGCTGTCTCTTGGCGCAACTCCCCGAGGATGTCGACAGCGTCCTTATCTTCAATCCACGCCTCAATGACGTGGAATTGTTGGCCACGATTTGTGACGAACTCCGTATTGACTATCCTGCCAACACGGACAGCCTCAAAGCCTTGGTCGACGCATTAACGGAATATCTGCTCGCCGCGCATGCGCGGGAAAGGCGAACCGTTCTGATCATCGACGAAGCGCAGAACCTGAGCGTTGAGGTTTTGGAACAAATCCGGTTGCTCACGAATCTGGAAACGACCCAGTCCAAATTATTACAAGTGATCCTCGTTGGTCAACCTGAGCTCAACCGTATTCTGCAGCGTAAGGATTTGCGTCAGTTCACCCAGCGGATTACCAACCGCTGCCACCTTAAATCGTTATCGACGGCCGGATTGACCGGCGCTTATATCTACCATCGCATCTCAGTCAGCGGCGGTGACGCGTCCAAACTCTTCACCAGGGCCGTGATCCGCAAGATTCATCGGTTGTCAGGAGCCATTCCGCGTCTTATCAATCTCCTCTGTCATCGGGCTCTGCAAAATGCCTACCTTGGAAACCATAAGCGCGTAAACAGAAGGATCCTTCGAAAAGTGGCAAGGGAAATACGCCCTGTCCTGGGGCGTTCGTGGTTTCACATGTCTGCGTATTGGGTACCGGTGATCGTGGCATTGTTAATAACGGGGGCGGCGGCGGGTTATTTTATTTATCATTTCGGGCTACCTCGATTTAATGAAGCACCTGCTGTTAATCAGCAAGTTCCGGCTGCTGGCAACAAAATATGGAAAGAAAAAATTTTGACGCAAAGCGCCAAATCTAGTAAATCTACCGATGATGTCAACCAGTTAATGGCCCCTGTTGCGGGCGGGGAGGTGGTGGAATCCCTGGATACAAAAGATTTGCCGGCCGAAGATGAAAGGTCCGTTGATTCTCCCAAATTTGCGGAGTTGATCCGCGATCCGAGGCTAACGCGAGAGGAGGCGTTTGCGCGCTTGTTTTCGCAGTGGAAAATTGAAAACAAAGCTGATGGAACGACCGACGACTGTGCTTGGGCACTACAAAACGGTTTGCAATGTCTGTTTGAGAAAAGCACCTGGCATTTCATGCGCCGGCTGAATCGACCGGTGATTCTGGAATTTCTTGCAGAAGATACCCAAAAGCGCTACGCGACTCTCGTAGCTTTGGATGAATATCGCTTGACCTTGGATTTTGGGGCTCAACGACTATCATTCCCAATTGAACAGGTTTTACCATTTTGGCAGGGGCACTACATTTTGCTTTGGAAGCCGCTTTACCGGAACCTGTTTTTGCTGCGTCAGGGCGATAAGTCAGAAGCGGTTTTGTGGCTGCGTCAACTGCTCAACAAACCGGTGTCCGCTGTCACCGGAGACGCTAGCGTCTTTGATGAAGAGCTAAAGAAGCGCATCCTAGCATTTCAGACCAGCCGAGGCATAACGCCGGACGGCAGATTGGGGACGCACACAATGATCCACCTTAATACGATCGCAAAACTACCGGATGTTCCAATGCTCGAACGCGCGTTTTAAGACAAATAGATAGAAATTGATCTTTCTGCTTAGTGGTGGTTTATAAATTGATTTAAATACGATTAGTTGTTCAGATGAGCTATTTGAAGTCTTTAAAATCGAAAGTTATGCTAATTCTGATAGGCATTTTTATTTTATGCGGAGCCGCGGAATATGCGATCCATCGCTTCATTATTTACCCAAGTTTTCTATCGCTTGAACGTGACGAAGCACAGAGGGATTTGGAGCGTTCCGTGCAAGCGCTTAAAAGAGAGATTCATCATCTCGATTCACTTGCCCACGATTGGTCGACGTGGAACGATACTTATAAATTTGTCAGAGCCCCATTTGACAACTATGTCCGCTCCCGCCCGAATTTATCTGCATTGCTAAAAGACAGGGTTAACCTAATTTACATCTATGATACAAACGGCCGTGTAATCTGGAGAAAAGGATATGGCCTGGAAACTGCGGAAGAATTGCATTTGGCCGATTTCCCTAAATTTGAATTACCGGCGGCCTCTCCTATCATGAGGAACCAAACGGGTTCAGGGCCGATTTCAGAGGTAAATCTATCCGGCATTTTCATAAGCGAATCTGGCCCTATGCTGATAGCCTCACGACCCATCCAAATCGACTATCGCAAGGGGCCGATTCGTGGCGTATTTGTCATCGGTCGGCTGCTGCGGGATTATATGGTAAAAGATCTCGCTGACCAAACGAATGTTGATTTCCAGATAATTCCGATTCCAACGGGTGCCGTACCTAATACAATAAAAAAAATTGCGAATCGACTTACGCCAGAATCACCCTATTGGGTTGAAGAGGAAAGTGATGAACATTTGCGAATATTCACTACATTTCCCGATATCAACGGCGATGCCGGCCTTCTGATAGGAGCCCGGATTACTAGAAAAATATCTGCTCAAGGATATGCATCGATACGCTTCATATTGATTGCAACAATGGCATCGGCAGTCGTTGTGCTGATCGTGATGTTTTTTCTTTTACAACGGACAATTCTCGAACCGATAACAAATTTGACCTACCACGCCCTTTCGGTTGGTTATTCCGGTGACCTTTCAACCCGTATTCCCATGCATCGCCCCGATGAAATCGGCGTATTAGCGATGGGATTTTACGAGATGGTGACAAAACTCCGCAAGATTCAAGAAGGTTTGGAAACGCGCGTTAGGCTACGCACAGCGGATCTGACAGCTTTGAACGAAAAATTGGAACAGGAAGTTTTAGAACGTAAACGGGCCGAGGAAAAGATCAAAGGCTCGCTTAAAGAGAAGGAGATGCTGCTGAAGGAGATCCACCATCGGGTTAAGAACAATTTGCAGGTGGTTTCCAGCATGCTCAAAATTCAAGCCGAATACTCGCAAGACAAGAAAACGGTCGAAATGTTTCAGGAAAGCCAGAATCGGGTTCGTTCAATTGCCTTGATCCACGAAATGTTATATCAATCCAAGAACCTGTCTAAAATCGATTTTTCCGAATATATTCAACCTATCACCACGAATCTGATGCGTACCTACGGTGTTGATCCGATTCGCATCAAACTCAATATCAATGTGAAAGATGTTTTTATGGACTTAGATCGTGCCATCCCGTGTGGTTTAATTATCAACGAGCTTTTTTCAAATGTGCTGAAGCATGCCTTTCCAGAAGGGCGGCAAGGCGAAGTCCTAATCGATCTTTTCCAGCAAAGTAGTCAAGAGTTCACACTGCTGATCAAGGATAACGGCGTGGGCCTCCCGATAGGCATGGACTTCAAGAACACCGACTCACTGGGTCTGCAGCTTGTAAATGCGCTGGTAGATCAGCTCGGTGGCACCATCGTATTCGAAGGTCGGATGGGAACAACATTCAGGATTACGTTTCATAATAGAGAAATTAAAGGAGATATGTGATGCCCAATGCGAATATTCTGGTTGTCGAGGATGAAAATATCATCGCCATCGACATTAGAAACCGGGTGCTGAATTTGGGGTATGGCGTTTCCGGTGCCGCTGCTACCGGTGAGGATGCCATTGCGATAGCGGAGGAAACGCTTCCCGATTTAGTATTAATGGACATTAAGTTGCGCGGAGAGATGGATGGGGTGGAAGCTGCCTCAAAAATTCGTCTGGACTTGGATATCCCTGTTGTCTATCTCACGGCCTATGCCAATGCCAGTACTCTCGAGCGTGCCAAGTTTACTGAGCCATTTGGTTATCTGGTTAAGCCTTTTGAGGATACGGAGCTGCAAGCAGCTCTGGAAATAGCGCTCTATAAGCACAGAATGGAACGAAAGCTGCGAGAAAGTGAGAAGAGATTTCGGCGGCTTTTTGAAAATTCGCCGGATGCCATGTTCATCGCTGATCCTGAAACCGGCGAAATTCTGGATGCCAATCCTGCAGCATCGGAACTGTTGTTGCGTCCGCATGCAGAGATAGTCGGGCTTCATCAATCCAAGCTGTACCCTCTACGCATGTTTGAGTCGGCCATGACCGAATTTGCCAACTTGGTTCACGCTTCCTGGAAGAACCGCAAAACACATCCGGTTGAAAGTGTCGTTCTGAGATCGGATGGAAGTGAAATCTGTGTCGAAGTGTTGGCACAAATTGTTGAGATCAATGGCAAACCGGTCTTCCATAGTAGTTTTCGTGACATCAGCCAGCGCAAGCAGGCGGAGGAAGAAAAAAAGAGGCTAGAAGTGCAACTGAATCTGGCTCAAAAGATGGAGGCGATAGGAACCCTGGCGGGTGGCATCGCACATGATTTTAATAACCTGCTTATGGGCATCCAGGGGAATGCCTCTCTAGTGCTCCACACGATGGATTCTACCCATCCCCATTATGAGCGGCTGCATGCCATTGAACAGCTGGTTGAAAGCGGCGCCAAACTTACGGCGCAGCTTCTCGGATATGCGAGCAAGGGTCGATATGAGGTCAAAACCATCGACCTCAATCGACTCGTCGAGGGAATTGCCAATACCTTTGGCAGGACAAAAAAGGAGATCACGATTCATGTGGAACCGGCGGAGGATTTGTTTACCATTGATGCAGACCAGGGACAAATAGAGCAAGTGTTGTTGAATTTCTTCGTCAATGCGGCCGATGCGATGCCAGGTGGCGGAGAACTTACCCTAAAAACCATGAATGCAACCCCCGAGGATATGAAGCGTCGTCTCTACAAACCAAAGTCTGGACGGTATGTACGGTTAACCGTGGCAGACACAGGAATTGGTATGGACAAAGAGACTCAGAAGCGCATATTTGATCCTTTTTTTACGACCAAAGAGATGGGTCAGGGCACCGGCATGGGGCTGGCCTCGGCCTACGGCATCATAAAGGGTCATGGAGGCTACATTGATGTGGAGTCCGAGAAAGGCCGCGGAACGATTTTCAGGGTATACCTGCCGGCAGCGACACAAACGATCCCTAAAATCGTCGAGGAGTCTCCTCGACCGATTGAGGGAACCGGGAGCATTTTGCTTGTAGACGATGAAGAGCTCATCTTGGATGTTAGCACCAATTTGCTCGAGCATCTGGGTTACACGGTGATTGCAGCCAAGGGTGGAAAGGAGGCGGTTGATATCTTTAATACCCTGAAAAATGAAATTGATATCGTCATTCTGGATATGATTATGCCGGACATGGGCGGTGCCGAAACTTTTGACAGGATGAAGGCGATCGATCCGAATGTGAAGGTGCTTCTTTCGAGCGGATACAGCATCGCAGGCCAGGCACGCGAGATATTGAATCGAGGTTGTGATGGTTTTATCCAAAAACCTTTCAACCTGGCAAAATTATCCAGGAAAATAAGTGAGATTCTGGATAGGGGATAGGTGAGAATCCTTTCAGCTGAGGGTCTTATATGAAACTACCCCAAAATGGCATAGTTTCTTTCTCGATCATACTGGCCGTTTTTTTGGCCAGCGGCGGCGCTTATATGAAACCACATCATGCAAGTAGGGCTTCGTATGAGATACTTGCGAGGCCGAACAGCGAAACTTAGCATATCGAATGACGATTGACGAATGGTGGATGTCGCTCTCCGAGGCGTAGGCGCTACAACCTCTACGAGCCCGCTTCCAGCCCGCAGGTTTCATGGGCTTACAGGCCGGCTTCCGGCTCGTAGAGCCTACAGCTCGGAGAGAGGGGAGGCTTCGCTCTGCTAATTAAAAAAATAAAATAGAAAGAATTCCTTATAAATTCTTAAACTGAACGGATCCAGGTTCAGGGCTCCAGGTTTAACGGAAAGAAACAGCAGCCTGCTGAAAATTCGCAGGCTGCTGCTTTTAGCGGGATATACTCATGTTGCAACAACGAGGTTTATATATCGTAGTACAGATAGAACTCATGCGGATGAGGCCGCAGCTTGACATCGTTGACTTCATTTTCGGTTTTATAGTCGATCCACATATCAATGGCATCCTGGGTGAAAACATCACCCTTCATGAGAAACTCCTGGTCGGCCTTCAGGGCGTCGAGAGCCTCGTCCAGAGAGCCGGGAGCCGAAGGGATCTCAGCCAATTCCTCCGGCGGCAGATTGTAAATATTTTTATCCAGGGGATCCCCCGGATCGATCATGTTCTGGATGCCGTCGATGACCGCCATCAGAATAGCCGAAAATGCCAAATAGCCGTTGCAGGACGGATCCGGTGTGCGAAATTCAATCCGTTTGGCCTTGGGAGATGTGGAGTACATGGGAAGTCGAACTGCAGCGCTGCGATTACGGCTCGAATAGGCCAGGTTTACCGGCGCTTCAAACCCCGGCACCAGTCTTTTGTAAGAGTTGGTGGTGGGGTTGGTAAAGGCACAAAGGGCCTGGCAGTGTTTCAGGATACCGCCGATGGCGTACAGCGCATCCTGGGAAACCCCGGCGTACTTGTCACCGGCAAACAATGGCTGCCCCGCTTTCCAAATACTGACGTGGGTATGCATGCCGGTGCCATTGTCTTCAAATAAGGGCTTGGGCATGAAGGTCACCGTGTGGTTGTGTCGGTAGGCGACATTTTTGAGGACATACTTAAACCACATGAGCTGATCGGCCATCTGCAGCAGTGGCTTAAAGCGCATATCGATTTCCGACTGTCCGGCCGTAGCGACTTCATGATGCTGGGCCTCGATTTCGATCCCCAACTCTTCCAACGTCAGAACCATTTCCGTGCGCAAATCCTGAAATTTATCCATGGGAGGCACCGGAAAATACCCTTCTTTGTGGCGCGGTTTGTAGCCCAAGTTGGGACCTTCATCACGACCGGTGTTCCAGCTGCCCTCGATGGAATCAATTTCATAAAACGCCCCGAAACGGGTCGACTCAAAACGGATATCATCAAAGATAAAGAATTCCGCTTCGGGACCGATGTAGACCACATCGCCGATACCGGTGCTTTTCAAATAGGCATCCGCTTTCTGAGCGATGTTGCGGGGATCCCGGGTGTAGGGCTCGCGGGTCACCGGATCAACAATATTGCAGATTAGGGTTATAGTGGGAGCCGCATAGAAAGGGTCCATTTTGGCGGTTTCAGGGTCCGGTATGACCAGCATGTCGCTGGCATGAATCGGCTGCCAGCCGCGAATACTCGATCCGTCAAACCCGAAGCCGTCTTCAAAACTCGATTCTTCCAATTCGCGGATGGGTACGCTGAAATGCTGCCAGAGCCCCGGATAATCCATAAATCTTAAATCGACCACTTTTGCTTTGTTTTCCTTTGCCATGTCTAGTACTTCTTTGGGGGTCATGTTGTGAATCCTCCTTATAATAAGTTAGTTAGATATATTAAAAAATTCTCCTAGAAATGAAACGACATCGATTGCCGGTTAGGATCCGGTCTTCCAATTTTAATTTCAGCACTTAGATCGCATCACTTCCCGTTTCACCCGTTCTGACTCGGACGGCTTCCTCCACCGGCAGAACGAAAATTTTACCGTCTCCGATCTTATTGGTATTGGCGGCTTCGCGGATTTTTTGTACCACCTGGTCGGCACGATCTGCCGCCACCACGATTTCGATTTTGATTTTAGGGATAAAATCCACCACGTATTCGGCCCCACGGTAGATTTCCTTGTGTCCTTTCTGACGGCCATAGCCCTTCACCTCTGAAATCGTCATTCCCTGGATGCCGATTTCGTTGAGTGCCTCTTTGACATCATCGAGTTTAAAGGGTTTAATGACCGCTTCAATTTTTTTCATGACCTTGCCTCCTTTGCATCAATTAATATTGAGTCGTGTTCAGGGTGTTTGAATTTCAAAGGCTCTTTCACCGTGGAGGGAGTTGTCGAGCCCGATGATTTCACTTTCTTCCTCCACTCTTAAACCACCGGTCAAAAATTTGGTTAAATAGGTGACAATAAGCGTACCGACGGCGGTGAATGCTGCTGTGGCAACAATCGAAACGATTTGGATCCAGAGCTGTTTCGGATTGCCGTAAAATAAGCCGCGTCCAGCTTCGTTGATCGTCGGACTGGCAAATAATCCGGTGGCCAATGCTCCCCAAATCCCGCACATACCATGCACGCCGAATGCATCCAGCGAGTCATCGTATCCGATTTTTTGCTTGATTTTGGCGACACTATAGAAGCCGAGCAAGCCGGCCACGAGACCGATGATCAGCGAGGCCGGCATATTGACGAATCCGGCCGCCGGGGTGATGGCGACCAGCCCGGAGACGATTCCGGATGCCAGGCCCAAAACGGTCGGCTTCTTATCAATCAGCCATTCGGCGGACATCCAGGCCAGGGCGCCGATCGCCGCCGAGGTATTGGTAACCAAGAATGCCGAACCGGCGATACCATCCGCTGCTAATTGACTGCCGGCATTAAAGCCGAACCAACCGAACCACAACAGTGCTGCGCCCAATGCGGTTAAAGCAATGCTGGAGGGAAACATGGCTTCTTTGCCATATCCGATTCTTTTTCCCAGGACCAATGACAGCACCAGGCCGGCCACGCCGGCATTAATATGAACAACCGTGCCACCTGCGAAATCGAGCGCCCCCATGTTGCCCATCCAGCCACCGCCCCATACCCAATGGGCAATCGGGCAGTAAATAAAGGTGAGCCACAGGATCGTGAATACAATCCATGACGAAAACTTCATCCGGTCTACGATCGATCCGAGAACCAGGGCGACGGTGATGCAGGCAAATGTCATCTGAAACAGGGCGAAAACATATGTGGGGATACTGCCCGAAAGGCTGTCCACGCCGATGCCGGCCATGAAAACATTTGAAAGACCGCCAATGATACCAGCCTTATCCGGCCCGAAAGCCAATGAATAACCCCACATCATCCAGATGACGCTTGCCAGGCAATAAGCGACGATGGTCATGGCGAAAGTATTCAGCAGGTTTTTATATCTGGACAGGCCGCCATAAAACAGCGCCAAGCCCGCCGGCGTCATCATCATTACCAAAGCGGTTGATACAATAATCCAGGCCGTATCTCCGGAATTTAACCCCTCCGAAGCAATGGCTGACGAAAAAGGGACGATACACAGGGTTGCTGCCGTCATTAAGCATTTTAACTTCATATTTAAACGATTAGCTCCTTTAAAAATTTGGAATTTCGAATTTCAAATGTCGATTGAGAAATTCTATCGTTTTAATTTATCGCAAAAAATTTCGTTAGAAGGTCTAAATCAGACTAAAGTTCTTCAATCCCCAATCGTCATTCGTGAATCATCATTCCAGTTTGTCATTCATCATTCGTCAATCTACATTCCTCATTCCATCGGCGGCAGTCTTTCTAGAATGGCGCCTTTAATGAGATCGACCTGATCCGGTGAATCTACCTTTTCTCCATTGAGATCCCAGACATAAAATACATCGACTACCTGATCCGCTTTCGTCGCTATTTTAGCGACCCAGATGTTCAGTTCGCATTGATACAGCGCATCTGTAATCCCGAACAGCAAGCCGGGGAAATCATAGGTGAAGACTTCAATGATCGTAAAAAAGCTTGAACTGGTGTTATCGACCTCAACACGATGGGGCTTTTTATGCATTTTAATGTTTGTGGAGTTACGGAAAACGGTCCTTTTTTTTCGAAGCGCTGCGGCCGGGTTCAATTCACCGGATAAAGCAGCGACAAGGTTCTTTTCGGTTCGGTCCCATTTTTCTGCCTCCATTATTTGATCGGGTGGGGGAGTGACCTCGAAAATATCGAGGGCAATATTGTTGCGCCAGGTGAACACCTGGACATCCAGAATATCGATGTTGTTTAAGGTAAATACACCGGCTATTTTGGAAATGAGACCCGGCCGATCCTTCGCACAAATGGTAACTATTCGGGTGTTGGTGTCAGCCGATCGTTTGATATTCCATAAGAAGTCGTTGCCGCCCAGCTGCTTGTAGAGCCTGATGTGCTCCAGCATGGCCGGTGCCGGCATATACAGCCGGTATCGCGGGGACATCACCTTAAACAGGGCACCGATGTCTTCTTGAGCTTTTTTCGTATGCGCTGAATTGATGATTTCAATTCGTTTCTGTTCTATAATTTCGACGGCCTCTTCAGTGGCCAGCTCCCCGTTTTCGAGCACGTTCAAAACCTTGAGGAAAAAGTCTCTCAAAAGGGCGGCCTTCCAGTCGTTCCAGGCCATCGGTCCGGTTGCAATCGAATCGGCGACGGTCATCAGATAAAGCATTTTCAGTCGGTTTACATCTTTTATCCTTCGGGCGCAGTATATTGCGGTTTCTTCGTCGTTAATATCTCTGCGGGTGGCAGTTTTGATTAGGAAAAGGTGCTCCTGGACCAGAAAAACAACTGTTTCCAGATCCTCGGATTTCATCCCGATTCTGACAAGGATCTTCCTAACAATGTCGCCACCTTTTTTGGCATGGTCCTCCTCGGATTCACCTTTCCCGATATCGTGAAGCAGCACCGCCCAGAGGACCAGCTTCTTGTTTTTGAGTTCACCGTAGATCATGTCGCATAGCGGTTCCAAACTGCCGTCTCGGGCGGTGCCGAATTTCTTAGCTGTCTGAACGGCTCTTAACAAGTGCTTATCGACCGGGTAAAGATGATATTCATCATATTGGATACGGTTTACGACGTTGCGGAATTCGGGTAAAAACCGCACCAGAAAACCGGTGTTCAGCATCTCATTTAAAACATTGAAGGTGGGGGCCGCGGTTACCAGAATACGCTCGAAAGATTCAACGATGGTTTTTGAACTGCGAAACTTTTTGTCCACGAGATAGGAAAATTCTTTGACTAGCCTTTTGGCTTCAGCGCTTAAAGGAATTTTTAAGCGTGCACTTTCTTCAAAAATTTTCATCAAAAGAATCGGTGACTCCATTATCATCTCGGGAGACCTGAAACTCAACATCCCCCAGCTGATAACTTCCAGGCCCGGCACATTGCTCGATTTTTTTGATTTTCTTCTCCGTTTGCGTTTCTTTTCAAAGCCCAGTTCATGAAGAAACATGAGGTGTTGCTGCTTCAAATGTTCCATCCTTCCGTGAAGCTCACCCAGAAATCTCTCGACCGGCTGCTGATATCTGATTTTCTTATATTTCAATACATCCGCCAGCTTAAGCTGATTTTCGAAGTTCAATTGATCACATTTGCGGCCGCACAGGTGATGAATGCGGTTGCGCGCGTCCCAGATAAAATTTAGGCATCGGCGTAATGACTGATATTCTTCATGGGAGAGCAGCCCCAGATATTCAAGATCTCTGGGCTGCTTTATATTAAATTCGATCTGGCTGATCCACAGCATGGTATGATAGTCTCTCAACCCACCCTGTCCTTCCTTGAGGTTGGGTTCGAGAAGATAAGCCGAATCACCGTATTGAGCATGCCGCATTTTATTTTTTTCAACCAGCCAGTTGATAATGGTGCGGGATTTTCTGCTGATGAGCTTTTGCCTCAGTTGATCCATGAGTTCAGAGTATATGAGGGACCAGCCGCAAATGAAGCGTGCATCCAGAATCGGGGTAAACACCTCGAAATCTTTGGATGCCAGCACCAAGCACTCCTTTAAAGACCGGGTGGCGTAACCAACATCAAGACCAATGTCCCACAGCGGATAAACGATTTCCCGGATCAGTTTATCTGCTTGCGCAGGGACTTTTTTTTTAAATAGAAACAGGAGATCCACATCGGAATGGATGCACTGTTCTTCGCGGCCATAGCCTCCCAGGGCAATAATTGTATATGGGTTTTTGCTGACATCCATGCGCGGGCCGACCATGCTTGTCTCAAATGCCTGTTGAAAATAGTCATCCAGCACTCGGGCATGCTGCTTTAAGAAATCAGGTTCGTTACCTTGTAAAAAGCGGGCAATAAGCCCCTCGGTTCTGTGCCGAAGTCGATGGGAGGCCTGCTCATGGACCTTTTTTATTCTGCGTTTCAATTCATTCATCCTGTTAGTCGAATATCCCACACATAAAGCAACATGTGTGCCGGAGCTTGAAAGATGAAATAAATTCCATTATTTCAGTATTATAAAAGGAAATCCGGGTGAAAGCTGAAAAGCACAAAAATTACAAATTTGGCTAAAAATAAAATAAAAAATTACAAATTTGTAATAATTTATTTTTAAAAAGAGAGGGAGCAAGAACTTCAGACCACGCATTCCAATGCTCAAAAATTGGACGATCAGGATACTCGATTACAGGTGCAGTGTTTTTGTCCAAATAGTATGGCCCAATTGTAAACGCAATGACGAGATTCGAACTTACTCGCTTTTGAAATATGACTGCCAGATTTCTACCACTCGCTTCTGCAGGTGAAAGAATTTTTCCCGGGGGACTTTCGCGGGTTTTTCCTGGAGACTGAGCTGATGTGCGGCCGCACGATAGATGAGATAGGCATGCTTGAGAACATGGGCGGTGATTTCGTCCATAGTGCCGGTTTCGATCAGGGATTGGATCAGGCGGACATTGTCCGTCCATTTCAGGAGACCGTCGTACTTGTGAGAATTTAACAACACCAGATACTGCACCAGGAACTCGATGTCCACCATCGCACCAGTGTCCTGCTTCAGATCAAAAACACCATTTTCCGGTTTCAACAGTTCTTTGCGCATTTTTTCGCGCATATCGACGACTTCCGCCGATAGTTTTTCCCGAGACCGTGGTCGGGCAAGGACAAGTTGGCGGATGGTTTCAAATTTATTCGCTAAAAAGTCGTCTCCACAGAGCGGTCGTGCTCTGATCAACGCTTGATGTTCCCAAGTCCAGGCATCTTCAAACTGGTAGTTGCCAAAGGCTTCAATGTGGCTGACCAAAATTCCAGAGCTGCCGCTGGGCCGCAGGCGCATGTCTATTTCATAGGCTTTTCCCGCCCGGGTATGGGAGGTTAGGATGTGGATAACGCGCTGCCCGAGCCGGTTGAAGAATTGAGCGCTGTCGATAGCTTTCTCTTTTCCCCGGGTTTGCTCGCCGGTTCCGGCATGTAGAAAAACGAGGTCAAGATCGGAGCCGTAGCCGAGCTCCAGCCCACCCAATTTGCCATAAGCAATGACAACAAATCCCTGGTCACAGATTTGGCTTCCCAACCGACAGACGGGGGTGCCATGCTTTGACACCAGGTGATTCCAGGCAAGATTTACAACTTCACTAAGAATGCTTTCAGCGATCTCCGAAAGATAGTCGCTGACCCTCATCAACGGCAGGGCGCCGGTGACATCGGCCGTCGCCACTCGCAGCACATTGATCTGTTTGAAAATACACAGCTGTTCAATCTGGTATTCCAGGTCATCGGGAGGCACCTGCTCGAGCCGCTGGCGCAGGGTATTTTTCATTTCATTTTTTTCAGGCGGCAGATAAAGCGTGCGTGGGTCCAGCAATTCATCCAGCAGCACCGGGTGCCGTGCCAGAAATGAAGCGATCCAGGGACTGGCGGCGGAAAGTTTCACCAGATGGGATAGGGCCGTTGGGTTCTCCAGCAATAAGGCCAGATAGCTGGTACGTCTTTCAATGGCTTTAATCAGGTCGGTGATTCTGTGAAGTGTGACCAGCGGGTTTTCACATCGTCCGATATCTTTTAAAATCCGGGGGACCAATTGGTCAAGGCGCCGACGGCCCCTGGGACTCAGAGCCCTTGTTTCCGCATCATTTTTCAAATACTCCAGCAGCTTGATGGCTTCCTCCGGGCGATCATAGCCCATGGCA
The DNA here is from genome assembly GCA_029288035.1 of Desulfosarcina sp. Classification (GTDB taxonomy): domain Bacteria; phylum Desulfobacterota; class Desulfobacteria; order Desulfobacterales; family JAFDCJ01; genus JAFDCJ01. Next base: position 3,906 of record JARFPZ010000184.1, on the reverse strand, counting down.
GTCAGCATATCCACAGCCTGCTGACCGACCGTCGGGTTTTGCCAGATGCCTATCGACGGGTCATCAATATCCTTTTGCTCGTCATCCGAGGCACCGGATTCCAAAAGCATCTGGAAGTGGCCGTGGATAATTTCCCTGTGATTTTTTAAAGCAGTGTTGAAGGACGCCATGTCGGAAAAACCCATGGATATCGCCAGCCGCAGACGGTCGTTGTCATTTGCCGGCAATTTGTGGGTTTGCTGATCGGAAAAGGATTGGAGACGGTTTTCGGTATTTCGTAAAAACACATAGGCATCGATCAGCTCTTCACATACTTCCGGCGGTACATGACGCTCAAGAGCCAGGGTTTTTAAAACTGTCAATATGCCCGTGTTCTGGAGAGCGGGATTTACTCCGCCGCGTATCAGTTGAAAAATCTGACCGAAAAATTCAATCTCGCGGATGCCACCGGCGCCGAGCTTGATATTGTTTTCCATACCCTTGCGTTTGACTTCCAGGGCAATCATCTGCTTCATCTCCCGCAGAGAATCAAAGACGCTGTAATCCAAATATCGGCGGTAAATAAATGGGTTGAGCCGGTCAAGCAAAAAGGCACCGGCCTTTTTATCACCGGCCACGGCCCTGGCCTTGATTAGGGCATAACGCTCCCATTCCCGCCCCTGCTCCTGATAATATCGTTCCATGGTCTCAAAATCCATGACCAGAGGGCCGTTTTCACCAAATGGGCGCAAGCGAGTATCCACTCGAAACACAAAACCATCTGCCGTTGGCTGCCCGATTACTTTGATCAGGCGGCGGCAAAGACGGGAAAAGAATTCATTATTGCCGATGGTTTTTTTTGCCCCGCGGGTGTCGCCGGTTGTCGGGTATGCAAAGATCAGGTCGACATCGGAGGAAAAGTTGAGCTCCCGGGCACCCAGTTTGCCCAATCCCAGAATAACGAGGTGTTGTTTAGTGCCGTCTGCGGCTGTCGGTGTACCCAAAAGGTGGCATTGCCATTGATAGAGCATGTTGAGGGCATGGTCCAGGCAGGCATCTGCAAAAGCAGATAGATCGGACACGGTTTGTGACAGATCTGCATATCCGGATAAATCGCGCCAGGCGATGCGGACCATTTCACGACGGCGATAACGGCGCAGCAGGCGGCTTAGAGTTTCTTCATCGACTGCAGCGGACAATGCCGACCCCATTTTTAGATGGTATTCAGTCTTCGAGTATTGGTGGGTGATATCACCACTGTCGATAAGATCGACCGGTATGGCCGGATCGCGGGTACAAACTGCGGCCACAAAATCACTCAAAGCGAATACCTGCTTTAAACTTTCAATAATTTCCGGGTTGGGGATAGGAGGGATACCCGCGGCATCGGCAGCGTTCAGGTATGCGTGCCATTTATGGCTGGCGTCATCCGTGATCAACTTTTCTGGATGGTTAAACAAGGTCCAATGCCTAAGGTTAGTCCCAATGAAATCTGCATCTCAGCGATTCGGATGGATTTTATAGGATAAGATGTTCGCTTAAAAAAACCGGCAAATCCGAAATGCGAATATCGAAACTCGAAACAATATTTAATTACAAAAATTCAAATAACAAAAACTAGAAATCCGATTTGTTTGTGTTAAGTGGCTGTTTTGTTCATTTAAACATTCGAATTTAGGATTTGTTTCGGTTTTCGTACTCCGAATTTCGAAATTTGCGGATAGACTAAAATACAAAAAGTAATTCCAAGGTGTTGCCTAAACCCTTTTTGAAGCCGGGTCGGGATATTATATGTATCCTTTTGCTCTCCACTGCTGCAGCCGCTGATAAGCATGGCGAGCGTAATCACCCTCCTGGGTGACCTGTAAATAGCGCTGGTATTCTTGGCCGGCTTGGGGGTATTTCTCCATTCCCTCATAAGCGTAGCCTTTAAAGAAGGTGATGTTGGGGTTGCCGGGAAGTTTTTTGTCATAGCTGGAAAATTCCTCCAAAGCACCCTCAAAATCCTTCATCTGGATTTTGGCAAATCCACTCAAATGATACGCCTGGGCTTCTGCAGGATAAACTTTCTGAGCCATCTCGGCGTATTGCCGTCCCACGGTCCACTTTTTCTGGACCAACTGGCTCTTGGATATCATGACCAGGGCCGTATAATCGTTGGGGGCCAGCTTTATTGCTTTGCGCAGGTGAGTATCGGCTGCGGAAAAATTTTTTGCGGCCAATTCCTTCTGGCCTTTTTGCATTTCATCGATGGCGCCTTTTTGGGATCGCAGTTTGGCGGTATTGTCCATGTAGCGCTCACGATACATCGGCTTGATTTTGGCCGATTTATATTTTGTGTCGACTGTTTCAACCGCCGTCCGATAACGCTCGTCACTCATGGGATGGGTGGAAAACATAAGCTCGATGGCGCTGGGTTTGTGCTTGCCCATACTTCGCAGCACATCCATCAGACCCACCATTCCCTGGGAGCTGTATCCGGCACGGACCATGTATTCCATTCCCAGCGCGTCCGCTTCGCGTTCGTTGTCGCGGCTGTAGCTCGCCAGCAATGCACCGGCCCCGAATTGTCCCAGCTGGGACGCCATTTGACCGTAACCGGCGCCGGCAGTGCTCGCTGCCACGCTCAGGCCGCCGACAACCGCTTGGGTGAGCATGCCCTTCGACATCTGCTCGGCGGTGTGGCGGGCATTTACATGGCCCAATTCGTGTCCCAGCAATGCCGACAGCTCGGCCTCGTTGTCCAGGGAAAGCAAAATACCGCGGGTGCAGGCAATTGTTCCGCCGGGGAAGGCATATGCATTGACATAGGTTGCATTGACCACATGAAAATTATAGGGCATGTGCGCGCGATGGGTGTGTGCGGTTATATTTTTACCGGTACGGTCAATATAGTCATTCAACCGCTTATCTTGAACTGTGCCGTAGTCCGCTGAAAACTGATACGGAGAGTGCTGTTTATCAATTTGAATTTCCTTGTCTTCGGACACCAGCATGAGTTGGCTTTTTCCGGTAACCGGGTTGGTGGCACAACCGGCGATCAGACCGGCGGCGGCCATCGATGAAAGCCGCAGAAACTCGCGGCGACGGATCTTTCTTGTTGTTGGAACCGGTAATACGCTGATCATTATAGCGCCTCCTGTCTATCGCCCCTGGATTATAATAATCTATTGGATTCCCTTCTTTTGGATTATAGATCAGTATGTTATCTATTCAGACTGCTCTGAGATCGTCTTGTAGATTTCGAGCAGACGATTTCCGAGGGTTGCGGCAAGTTGCTTAAAAAAAACAATCCCATTGGCTGGGTCGTTTTCCAGTACTTTTATCAGCTTTTGGCTGTCTGTTTTTAACAGCTTTGTTGCTTCGATACATTCAGCCGAGGCCGAATATCGGTCGCGCCCGATCAAACTTGACCAGCCGAAGGCTTCACCATTTTGTTTGATATCGTAAACCATCTGATCGCCCTCTCCGACACCTAGCTTGACACGCCCGTTAAGGAGAACATAAAAATATAAGGCCGGATCTTTTTCCCGGAAGAGCACATCTCCTTTTACATGGGATACCATTTGAGAAAGGTCCATGAATTTTTTGATAAAATCCATGCTGGTGCCCATTAAAAGCTCTGATTGTTTGATATACATAGTGACTCCTGTCGATGCATCCCTAAAATAAATAAAACTATGACCAATAAAAAAGGTAATTTAAAGGTTACCAAAAGTTCTTGAAAGTTTCAGCCCTGGAGCGATGGAGTATTGGAGTGTTGAAAAAAAAGACATCAATCCTTTCGTCATTACTCCAACACTCCAGTACTCCAATACTCCGAAATTAATTGAAATTGAAAGCTCCCACAATGGGTTACCCTCTTTCGGGTTATAGTTCCGAAATAAAACGTAATGGTTCAGCCATCAAGGCACAAAGCCACAAAGG
>JARFPZ010000181.1 GCA_029288035.1 Desulfosarcina sp. | reverse complement strand
ACTCGGTCACGTCCACCTTGGCATCGATCAACGACCTCTGGATACCTGGAGAAGCATATTCGGGATCGTAGGTGTCCTCAGGCCGAATGCCAAAGATGACTTCCTTGCCCACATACGGACGGTAAACGTCCGCCTTGTCCGCGGGAATCTCCAGTCCAAAGTCCCGGCAGTCTACGACCAGCTTGCCATCCTGCTCCGCCCCTTTGGCGTCGATAAAGTTCATCGCCGGACTGCCGATAAAGCCGGCCACAAATTCGTTGTCCGGAAAATTATAAAGCTCTAAGGGCGACCCAACCTGCATAATGTAGCCATCTTTCATGATCACTATCCGATCGCCCATGGTCATGGCTTCCACCTGATCATGGGTCACATAAATCATGGTAGTTTCCAATTTATGCTGCAGTTTTGTGATTTCGGCCCTCATCGTCACGCGGAGTTTGGCATCCAGGTTGCTGAGCGGCTCATCAAAGAGAAACACTTCCGGCTCCCGCACAATGGCCCGGCCGACCGCCACTCGCTGGCGTTGCCCACCAGACAATTGTTTTGGTTTGCGGTCCAGGAGTGGAACAATCCCCAGAATGTCAGCTGCTTTTCGCACGCGCCGGTCAATTTCCTCTTTAGGGAACTTGCGCAGTTTCAGCGCGAAGGCCATATTCCTATAAACGTCCATGTGGGGATAGAGCGCATAGTTCTGAAAGACCATCGCAATATTCCGATCTTTCGACCTCACATCATTGACCACCCGGTCGCCGATCTTGATCAGCCCGTCAGTAATATCCTCTAACCCGGCGACCATCCGCAGCGTGGTAGATTTGGCGCAGCCGGACGGACCGACCAACACGACAAATTCTTTATCGTTGATTTCCAGGTTGATCGAATTGACCGCCTGAAACCCATTGGGATAGCGTTTGACTAAATCTTTTAACGTTACGCCTGACATATTAGTATCCTCCTTACCCTTTCACCCCACCGGCCGTCAGTCCTTTCACCAGCGATTTCTGACTAATCCATCCAAATATCACCGCCGGCAAGATCACAACAGTGGATGCGGCCGACAGTTGGGCGACAAACATTCCTTGCTGTTCTCGAAATCGTGCCATATAGACGGGCAGGGTCGCCGCCTCATTACCGGTCAGGTTGAAGGCCAGGAAAAACTCATTCCAAATAAAGACCGCCACCAACAATCCGGCAGAAATAATTCCGGTTTTCACCAACGGCACCGCAATGAGCATCAGCTGCTGAAAGCGTGAACATCCATCGATATCGGCCGCTTCGAGAATTTCTAGCGGGACATCAGAGAAGAACGAGTGCATCATCCACACCACAATCGGCACGTGAAATCCCACATAGATAATTAGCAATCCAAACGGGTTATCGATAAGATTGAATGTTTGAAACCAGGTATACAATGGAATAATCACGGCCACCGGCGGCAGCAAAATTGTGGTCAAAAACCAGAAATAGATCTTTTTATTCGTCCCCTGGCTTTTAAATTTCCCGAACGTTAGGGCAAAGGCCGCGGGAACTCCCAAGAGCAGACAGATGATGGTTCCGGCGCACACCTGAAACAGCGAATTTTTTAAATAGCGGGGCATTGGGGCAGCACCCAACACCTTTTGAAGCGTTTCCAGCGTCGGGCTGAAGAACAGCGACGGACTCACTGCATCATGTTCTGTTTTAAAGGCCGATAAGTGCATGTACAGAACCGGCGAGAAATAGAGTATGGCCACCGTAAAGACGAAGATCGTCAGCACCGTCGTCCTTACCGCTTTTTTCGTTCGTATTGATCGTTGAATTTCTTGAATCGTCCGAGGGTCACTCATTGCAACCTCCTATTACTCATAGATGGCGCTTCGTTTTTGAATAGTATGATACAGGACATTGATGCCAACCAAGGTCAGGATGACGGTGATAACGGCCAAGGCTCCGGCCCGGCCGACATTCGAGGCATTGAACACTTGCATGTAGACTGCGTAGGGCAGGGTATAGGAGCTTGTTCCAGGACCACCGGCGGTGGTCACCAGGATAAGCCCAAACTCTTTCACAAGAAAGATGAGCCCTAACATCATCGCGACGGTGATATGTTTTCGAATCATCGGCAGTTTCACCAAAAATGTGGCTTGCCACCAATTCGTGCCGTCCACCTCCATGCTATCCACAATCTCCTCAGGAATGCTCTGCAACCCGGCCAACATCATGAGCACGAAGAATGGCATCCACCGCCATGAAAACAGGATCACGATGACCGCGATGGGGTGATAGCTGATTAAGTCAACCGGGGTAAATCCTAAAAATTTGGCGATCACGCCATACCATCCGAATGTCGTGTTCAAAATCGTGGTTTTCCAAATCACTCCGCTGGCCGTCGACATCACAAAAAAGGGTCCTAAAATCAGAGTCCTGGCGACATTTACACCCGGGATGGCATGATCCAGCAGCAAGGCGAGCAAAAAGCCGACGATGGTACATAACGCCAGGGCACAAAAAGTAATGAGAATAGTCTGCCAGACAATATAATAAAACTCAGGAATTTGGGGCCAATCTTGGATCCTCAGAAAATACCAATAGTTTTTAAACCAGGTGAATTTCACCGGCAGGTCGGGGCGGGCCAGGTTCCATCTAAGGGTCGAATAGACCAGGGTTAAGAGAAACGGCACCTGGGTGACAACAGCTACCGTTGTCATCCCTGGAATTAAGAATAGCCAATCTTTATTTTTCAGCATGACATTTTCCTCTTTAGCGTGGTGCCTATGATGGTTTCATAGACCAGAAACACTGAGAAGAATAACGAATGACGAATGACGAGGGACGAAGGATGGAATCGCTTCGCGAAATTTTATTAAAACAGACAGAATTCATTCATTCGACGTTCGATGTTGGACATTCGATATTGGACGTTCATTAGTTTCTTTCTCGATCAGATTGGCCGTTTTTTTGGCCAGAGGCGGCGCACGTATGTGACGGCCTTGCGCCCGCGTCTCTTAGAAGTTGGTATGCAGATTTAAACAACGTTAAGATTTGTCTCTGCTGCCGAACGACCTGCCAGAGACCGATGATGCGGTCTCTGACTGGTCTGCAACATCACAATACGAGAGCATGATTATTTATATCCGCCGTCTTCGGCGACCTGGTCAAACAATTTCTGGGTTTTACTGATCGCTTCATCCAGGGTAATTTTATCGACCACATAGTCCGCCAAATATTCCGTCATTCTCGTTCCGGCATCGGCAAACTCTGGGATCGCGATATACTGGAGACCAACATAAGGCACCGGCTCCAGCGTTGGTTTGGTGAAATCGGTGGATTCAAGAGTTTTCAAGGTCATATCAGCATAGGGTGCTTTGGCATACACCGGGAGTTTATAGGTTGACGCCCGTGACGCCGGTGGCGTACTGGCCCCGGTGGGATCGAGTTCGACCGTCATCTTGATATAATCTTTGGAGGTCGCCCACAGCATGAAATCGAAAACAGCTTGCTTCTTCTCCTGTGACGACTTGGGGTTAATTCCCATCGCCCAGTTCCACAACCAGGAGGTATTCGATTTCATTTTTTGATGAGGCGGCATGACGTAGCCGACTTTCCCTCGAACGGCTGAGCCTTCGGCTTCCAGCGGCGGTGCGATAGAGGTCGCATCATAATAAATTCCGGCTTTTCCTGACTGCATCAGCGCGATACACTCGTTGTATGTGTAGGAGAGAATATCCGACTGTCCGGCTTCGCGCAGGATCTTTTTGTACATCTGCCAGGCCGCGCGCTGTTCGGCCGTATCGATGGTCGCGTTCCATTCCATATCGTAGAACCGACCGCCAAAGGCGTTGACAATCGTGACAAAGGGCGCACCGCTCATTCCCCAGCCCGGCGCACCGCGCATGGTCATGCCGACGATGCCTTTGTCCGGATCATGAATTTTTTTCGCCAGTTCGTAGATTTCGTCCCAGGTCGGCTCCGCCGGCATGGTCAACCCCTTTTGGGTAAAAAGTTCCTTGTTATACATCACGAAAGAGGCCTCGCCGTAGAAGGGTATCGCATACATATCTCCCTTATAGGACAGTGACCCCACCATGCCCTTTATCAGATCATCCCGATCATACCACTTTTGTTTTTCGGGCGACAGCGCTTTGAAGTATGGCTCAAGATTCTCCAACCATCCGAATCGTGCCCAGTTGGCCGCCTCATAGGGGCCGATATAGAACATATCATAGGTCGTCCCGCCGGTCGACGCTTCGGTGGTCAGTTTTTGGCGTAAATCATTTTCGGGCAGGACGGAAATATTCACCGTGACACCGGGGGCAGAATATTTTTCCCGGGCAATCTTTTCCATTGCCTGAGAAATTGGATTATTTGCTAATGCAATATTAATCGTGACATCTTCTGCGAAGACCTGCGTTCCACCCAACAAGGATAGCAGTATTCCTGCCACTAATACTAAAGCTGTTGGTGTTTTTTTCATGTCATTGTTCTCCTTTCCAAGAAACCGTGCACAACCATAATTGATGCTATACAATTCTCTAACCCAGTTTAACGATGAGATCTTCTCAAGCGGCCCCCTTCACCTCCTTTCTTATCTTCATAGTATCTTTTACTCAAGGCATGGGAACACATTCATCCCCTGACAGGGAGCCGAACCCTGTCAGGATTCACCAGAGAGAGTTCAGTGCGTAAAGCCTTGATTTCAGGAATAAAATTAATTAGATCTGTTTTCATTAGGATATACCGGTATTTTTTGTCAAGTCTTATTTTAAAAAGAACCAATTACCGAAGGAACCGGCGTCCCTAATTGGACATTTTGCAGGTGCGGGCATAGATGCCGATAACGTCTTGGATGCGATTGATGATGATTGCGTCAACATCGTTTGCGATGGTTCCTTCATTAACCGCAGTGTATTGATTCGGCATGTATTGGCTCAGCAGCGCCAGGGAAATCGGGTTTTCCCTGAGATTGGAAACCAGTTTTGCAACCGCTTGCTGAATTTTCTCGTTCGGCCAGTAGTAGCGCGAACGGTCGGAGAAGCTGTACTTCCGCTTATACGTTTGCATGGCCCTATCGCCCGGATAATATTTTTCCCAGTACTTTGGCTCGGCGAGCATCACGGCTTCAAGCACGTCACGCAGTTTGGAGAGTTCGATGTCCTTCGGCGCCAGCATTTCTTCTTCGATCATGGATAGCGCAAACAACGCTTCGCGGTAGCCGAAGGTCAGCCACGGCCCCACCTTGAGGATGCAGAAATGATCCTCCACCAGCTTGGCCAGACCGGTTTCGGACTGGTAGTCGGTAGAGTGCGCTTCGTAAACCAAACGATCCTGCTTCATGATCTCCGCGCTGAGGTCCTTGGCGGCGTCACGGTCGTAGTGGAAAACCCGGTCGTCGCCGAATTCAACGCCCGGCTGAACGACTAAACCACAGACGCGGTTCCAAGCATCGGAAAGCCCTTCGGCCTCAAACGCAGCCCTGGTGATGTCGATGGTTTTAATGGCATCGGCCGGCGTGGTCGGTGTTACGGTGTCTTCCTCTTCCAGAGCACCGCCCGGAATCGGGACTTCGGTACCGATGATGTAAACCGGCGCAGGCTGGCCGGCACGAAACGCTGCGTGGGTTTCTTCAGCAACTTTCGCCATGGCGGCGGCACGCGATGCAACGATCTCATCGGCCAGCGGCCGATGGCGATCACCTTCGTCGTCGGCGCAGAACATGGAAGCGTCGAGGTGGATCTTCTGATATCCGGCCTTCACGTATTCTTTGATCAGTTCCAGCGCCTTCGCCATGGCCGGTTCGGCGTTTTCGGATTGCCATGCGTTCGGACCCAGGTGGTCACCGCCGAGCAGGATATCGTTCTTGTTGTAACCCACTTTAGCGGCCATACCGTGGACATAGTCCACGAAGTCGGGCGGCTTCATGCCGGTGTATCCACCGAACTGGTCAACCTGGTTGGAGGTCGACTCGATCAGCAGGATGGACTTGTCTTGTTTGGCCTGAAGCATGGAGGCTTCCAGCACGGTCGACTGGGCGGAACAAACGGAATAGATGCCCGTCCCCTTTCCGGCACGGTTGGCAGCCAGAATCTTTACAAATTTATCTGCTGCGCTCATTGATATCTCCTTTGAACCCGTTAACTCCTGTGTATATCGTATGGCCCTATGCGCGGAAAGTAGCGGCCTTGCTGCCGCCAAGAAAAATTGATTCTACCTCGTGGATATTCCCAAGGCCTCTAAATCGCACTTTCCAGATTTCGCCGTTCCTGGCGATGTCGTGCGGATAGTCGGGCAATGTTTGCTCGAGGGTTGCCTTGATTAGGCGCAGGGTAACGGCATGCGTTACAGACAAAATGCTGTTGCCTTGGAGGGATTCCAATGAGTGGAAAAACGGCTTTAGACGGTTGGCAATCATTTCATAGGATTCGCCCCCGCCCTCGGGGACCCATTCCCAGCGCTTTGAACGTTGGTGCATGTAGTCCGGGCGGTCGTCCAGTTCGGCGTAGGTCATGCCGGAAAATACACCCAGATCCTGCTCAGTGATGCGCCCATCGATTTCGACATCCAGTCCGAAGGCCTCGGCGATCGGCTGCGCGGTTTGCTGGGCACGTATAAGCGGCGAGCAGAAAATTCGGTCAAGTTTAGCGATGTTCTTAAATTCGGAGGCGATTACGACAGCTTCCCGCCCGCCCTTTTCGGTGAGCGGACAATCCTGCCGGGAAGCGAGGATGCCCTTGAAATTCGCTTCGCTTTGCGCGTGCCGGATAAAATAGAATGTTTTCATAAAATATGAAAAGTGAGTCGTGAAACGTGAAGCGGAATAAAATCACGCCTAACGTTTGGTTAACTAACAAGACGCACGAATGAACTATACTCAAATCGCCCTATAATTGCAATTCCAATTCCAAATTTTAGAACGATTCGCCAGGAATCCATTATCGATGGCGCAACCACATACATTTGTGTTGCATCAGATGTTGCGACACGTTAGTAGTTCTGAAATTAGTATTGACAACAAATTCCGCTTTGGTTATCAGGAAACAATACACAATTCACCATTTCAATACATCTGGAGCAACCATAAAATGAAACGTCTCAACGGAAAATCAGCTATCATTACGGGTGCCGCACGCGGTATCGGCAAGGCCTTTGCAAAAGCTTATGTCCAGGAAGGTGCAACCGTGGCAATTGCCGACATTAATTTTGAGGGGGCAGAAAAGGCAGCCTTGGAGATCGGCGCCAATGCTTATGCGATCCGCCTCGATGTGACCGATCAATCCTCCATCGATGCCGCCGTAAAGACGGTTGAGAAGCATTCAGGTGGGATAGACATTTTGATCAACAATGCTGCATTATTCGATCTCGCTCCGATCAGTGAGATCACTCGCGAAAGTTATAATCGGCTCTTTTCGATCAATGTCGCGGGTACCCTCTTTATGCTTCAGGCGGTGGCGAAATCAATGATTGCCCGGGGAAAAGGGGGCAAGATTATCAATATGGCCAGCCAGGCAGGGCGGCGCGGCGAAGCCCTGGTTGCCGTCTATTGTGCGACGAAGGCCGCCGTGATTAGTCTGACCCAATCGGCAGGATTGGACTTGATCCGGCACGGCATCAATGTAAATGCAATCGCACCCGGTGTGGTGGACGGTGAACACTGGGACGGGGTGGATTCACTTTTTGCCAAATACGAAAACCGACCGATCGGCGAAAAGAAGCGCCTGGTAGGTGACGCTGTGCCCTTTGGCCGGATGGCAACTGCTGAGGACCTGACCGGCATGGCCGTGTTTCTGGCCAGTTCTGAGGCCGACTATATTGTCGCCCAGACTTACAATGTCGATGGCGGAAACTGGATGAGCTGATGATGATCTGCTCGCTTGAAACCAAAACCGGATCCGTCGGAGAATTGAAAATTGAAGTTTCATAAGTTGGAGTTGGTTCCATCCTGGGCCACTTAGCCTTTGTAGAAGGTTGGGTTGAGTCTACTCCAGCCTTTGTTGGGTTTCGCTGCACTCAAACCAACCTACATTTTGCCTGTGTTATTACGAAATTCAAAACCCAACAACGGCCGACTGACACCTTAACCTTCTGACAACATGTGTCAGGAAAAAGGCTCTAAATGTCTAGTATAAGATGAGAGGACCCTTATGACCACAAAACTTGCCGCTCAGAACCTCGATGCCATTTCGACCTCCACAGCCACACCCAGCTACGACCGCTCGACGCTCTCTGCCGGCATCGTGCATTTCGGTGTCGGCAATTTTCACCGTGCCCACCAGGCGGTCTATTTAGACTCACTCTTTAATACCGGCCGTGATCATGGGTGGGCCATCATTGGTGCCGGCGTACTGCCATCAGATGAAAAGATGCGCAGAGTCCTCGCGAGTCAGGATTTTCTTACCACCGTCGTGGAACAGTCGGCAAGCCGCAGTGCCGCGCGCGTTACCGGTGCGATGATCGATTTCCTTTCCCCCAATGATCCAGCGGCCATCATCCGTACCCTGTCCGACCCTGCAATCCGGATTGTGTCGTTGACCATCACGGAAGGCGGCTATTTCATCGATCCCGCCACGGGCGAATTTGACGCCCGTGATCCTGAAATAATGGCGGACGGAGCCACGCCCGAAAGCCCCAAGACCGTTTTCGGCGTGATCGTCGCGGGGCTCAAACGACGGCGTCAGGCCGGCATCGAGCCATTTACGGTCATGTCTTGCGACAACATCCCCCATAATGGGGTTGTCGCCCGCAACGCGGTGGCCGGCCTGGCCAAACTCTCCGATCCTGAATTCAGCCAATGGATTATCGACCAGGTCGCTTTTCCGAACGGCATGGTGGATCGGATTACCCCTGCCACTGGAGATCGTGAGCGGGAAATTTTGTCCCGAGATTTCGGCATTGAGGATAGCTGGCCGGTTTTCTGCGAAGACTTCACCCAGTGGGTGCTGGAAGACAATTTCCCCGCCGGTCGTCCGGCACTCGAGCGTGTCGGGGTGCAATTCGTACCCGATGTAACCCCCTATGAGCATATGAAGATCCGTATTCTCAACGGCGGCCATGCCATCATCGCCTATCCCGCCGGTCTGCTGGATATCCACTTCGTCCATGAGGCCATGGAACACCCAATGATCCGTAGTTTTCTTCAAAAAATCGAGCAAGAGGAGATCATACCCGTTGTCCCGCCGGTACCGGATACGGATTTGCAAGAATATTTTAAGAAAATTGAGGAACGTTTTGCCAACCCCAAGATAGGAGACACCATTCGCAGACTATGCCTGGATGGCTCCAATCGCCAGCCTAAATTTATTATTTCCTCCATTGCCGATCGGCTGAAGTCAAACGAGGGCGTCACGGGCCTGGCCCTTGCATCGGCGCTTTGGTGCCGCTACTGTTATGGCACAACTGAAAGTGGTCAAACGATCGAACCCAATGACCCCAACTGGGATCGTCTTAGGTCTGTCGCTCACGCTGCCAAAGATAATGCCATGGCCTGGTTGAAGATGGAAGACATCTACGGCGACGTCGGCAGCTCCGAGGTGTTTCGTAAACACTTTACAATCATGTTGAAGGCGATTTGGTCGGAAGGGGTCAAACAAGTCATTACACGCTACCTAGAGGGAAAAATTTGAGAAAGTATTCTATACCAGATAATAAACCAAATTTTTCTCAGTCACAATTCGTTTGAAAATTGCAGGGCGCCTGACCAACTTCTCGGGAGGCCTTGATATCAATAGAGATTATAAAAATTGTAAAAAATTAAATAGACGCTACATAATTTATATTCCCAAAACCAAAAAACTGACTTTTTGGCTCTGTTTCAAACCACAGGACATTCATAGATCACTTGCCATCATTTATATCTTATCGCCCGCATCCATCTGATAATGGGAGATTTAAATTGAAAGACACTGAGTTGAAGGATCGGATACGCTACAAACCGTTGCTCGATAAGATCACCGACGTCGCTGAGGCCGCTCGCCACATTCAACACGGAACCAATTTGTTCATATCCGGTTTTACCGCCGGCTACCCGAAGCTAATTCCAAAGCAATTGGTTCGACGGGTCAATGAAGGAGAACGATTTAAAATTAATGTCTATGCCGGCGCCTCCACCGGCGATGCCGTGGACGGAATTCTATCCGAAGCGGGTATCATCGGATGGAGACGACCCTATATGAGCAACCGCAGCATGCGCGAGTTGATCAATAAGGAGGAGATTGCCTTTAAGGACGATCATCTGTCCAGGCTGTCTGCCGAGGTCCGAGCCGGTAACTGGGGAGAGCCTCATGTGGCCGTCGTCGAGGCCGTGGCCATCACCGAAAAAGGACATCTCATTCCGACATTATCCGTGGGCAATACACCGACGTACGTCAGGGAGGCGCAAAAAATTATTATCGAAATATCCTCGGAATCACCCGAGCTGGAAGGTATTCATGATATTTTTATTCCGGAAGATCCGCCTTACCGTATGCCGATACCGATATACCGGACAACGGACCGGATCGGGAAACCATTCATTGAAATGGACCCCAATCGGGTGGTAGCGATTCTTTACAGCGAAGAGGAAGACAGTTGCGCGGTGTTCACCCAGCCCGATGAAGTTTCGCGCAATATTGCCCGCAACATTCTGGACTTCGTTCGTCATGAAGTCAAAAAGGAGCGCATACCACCTTTATTGCCCTGGCAGTCCGGTGTCGGCGATGTGGCCAATGCAGTCCTGAATGGCTTTATGGAGGATGATAATTATCAGGAGCTTTATATATACTCAGAGGTGCTCCAGGATGCAATCCTCGACCTCATTGATATCGGCAAAGTACGCGGCGCTTCTGGGTCTGCAATGACATTATCGCACAAAGGACGGGCACGATTTTTAAACGAACTCTACCGATACAAAGAAAAAATCGTG
>JARFPZ010000104.1 GCA_029288035.1 Desulfosarcina sp. | reverse complement strand
TCACAAGCTTGGCGTTTTTAGGGATCGCTGGTATTTGCCTGGCCGGCGAAGCACCCCATCAGGTCAGTGTGTTCGTTTTGAACCGGGATATCGCTGATTTCAGGAATTCCGTCATCATGGAAACCGCATTGCCGATCCGCTATATGGAGAACATCGAAGAGGTGGAGATTCAACCCATCAAAGGCATTAAAAGCGGCTATATTGCTTATGCCACCTGTACGGCGCCGGGGCATATCGTTAGGATTAAACTGAAGTATAAAAATGGGAGTAAAGAGTTTTTTGAAAATCTTCTCAAACGGATTAAAAAGAAATACGGTGAACCGGACGAATACCGCGGTGACGTTTTTCACATTCTCATTGCCTGGAAATGGTCTTTTGTCGATAAAGACGACAATCGGATCAGCATGACCCTACAGCACAACACGCTGGATGCCGAAGAAAAAAAGGGCAATGCCATAAAACTTACGATGACCAATCTGATCGAGAAGGATCAACGCTGCCATAAGCTTAAGGCGCTCGATTACCGTGAAAAATTGCGGAAGCAGGATTGGAAAGTTGTGGATCCGAGGTTGACCGGCTGGGATCTTTATATGCCGCAATAGATTATCCTTCGGTGAGGCAGGGCACATCGATGTTGCTTGAATTGATCGGATTTTGAATTCGTGGTTGATGGGAAGATAGCAACACCCCGGAGTCGAATAAATTAGAGCCAAATTCAGAGGATATCTTAAATTTTGCTCAGGTCAAGAGGATCTCAATTTATCAGATCTAAAAGTGGGCAAAATTTCCTAATACAGCTATCTTACCGAATCTTGTGTTTTGGTTACAATCTCCTTCTTAGTTTCTGTAAAATCAGGGATATCTAACAATGGAATGTTAATGATCTTAAACCAATTGAGAATGAGTAGAGCGACAAAAATTATAACGCCATATATGACGAATTTTCCCATTATATCACCTCGCTGCATGCTAATACTTATTTGCTGTTATTTTTCCTTCGATGTTTGCACTCTGCTAATGCGAGACACATTACGTAAATTACTTAGGTTATGCTTTTTCATCAATGGGTTTGGATGACCATGGTACTCTGGAGATTAGCTTGCCGTGATGATCGTACTTTTCATAGACAATCGTATTGTCGTCTACGATGAATTTCGAAGAGGTTTGCTTTGTACCTTTGCTTCCTCCAAAACCAGAGTGTGTATGAAGACGGTTTTGAAACGTTTGGTTTTTAGCGGAGCCTACAATATGGCTGATTTGGTTTATTGGCTCACTCATGAACATGCCCCCAATATATTTATCGGCCAAGCTGATTTAAACTCAAGCCGCCTGGGAACCGGTTGACCGATCCCCGTAAAGTGTTAAATATAGTCCGCTTCCAATCTTAACACTTCGATCAGGCTGTCGGGGCAATTCGCCAAAAATAATAATAGTTGACATAAATTCATAGCTTTTGGTAATGATTCAAGAATAGAATTTCGTAAAGGAATAAATTAAAGCTCAACATTTTTTGCCGGTAAATAGAAGACAACGCAAAACCCAGCGGGGGGGTGGGGCCAATGCCGATTGTCTTAACATATTAGGCCGAGTTGCCTTTTAGAGGTGGCTTGGCTTTTTTTGTTAGGAAATAAGTTTAGATAACAATCGGAAATATCTTAAGTATTTGGTACTATTCAAGACCTTTTCAAATCAAAGGAGGGTAACCGATGGTTAAGGCATTGGAAGGGAAAAAAATCTTAATTGTTGATGACGAACCCGACATATTAGAAACTCTCAGTGAACTATTGGATATGTGTGTGGCTGATTATGCTCGGGATTTCGCAACAGCCGAAAGGTTGATTAAAGAAAATTCTTACGATGCAGCAATTTTGGATATTATGGGGGTAGAAGGGTATGATCTCCTTCAATTGGCTAGAGATAAAGATTTGCCCGCTCTGATGTTGACTGCTCACGCTCTTAGCCCAAATCATCTATTGAAATCCATAAAAGGGGGAGCCTACTCATACATTCCAAAAGATGAATTGGTCAATATAGCCTTTTATTTAGATGACATGATTCAGGCAAAATTAAAAAATGATCGTAAATCTCAAAAGTGGTTTAAAAAATTGAGCCCAATATTTGACAACAAGTTTGGTTCTGATTGGCGAATAAAACATAGAAGGGAGCTGCTAAATTTGGATTTGACCCATACCAGGGAAGAATTGGAAGAAATATTATAAAAAAATGAACTACCCCGCAGCAGAGCTGCGAAGTATCGAGGAATTCTTTTGATTAAACTCCAAGAGTGATCTCAATATATCCAAAATGGGCAGTAATGTTGTTTCCTGAGGAGGTTTTGAATGGAGAATTGGCCTCATTTCTCAATGGCTTTCTTTTATTATCTTCATCAATGAAAAGGAGGTGCACTAAATGTCAGGTGATGAATCTTTACTCAAGGATAAACGCATTTTGGCCGTTGATGACGAAGAGGATATTCTGGAATCAATCGTTGATATTTTGGAGGAATCGGTCATAGACTCAGCTTTGGACTATGAAAGTGCTCCAAGAAGATTAAAGCAGGAAAGTATGATTTGGTCATTTTAGACATTATGGGTGTCAACGGGCTTCAATTGTTAGAAGAGTCAGTTGACCGGGGTTTTCCCACGGTGGTGCTAACCGCACATGCCCTCAATCCGGCAACCCTCATGGAATCAATTCAAAAAGGAGCGATTTCCTATCTTCCCAAAGCAAAACTTTCCGAACTGGACGATCTGTTGATTGCCATATTAAGCGCATTCAATCGGTGTGAGCCGCCATGGAAACTGCTCTTTGAAAAACTTGGGGATTATTTTGAGAAACGCTTTGGTGCCGGCTGGCAAGAAAATGATCTGGAGTTCTGGTCAAAATTCAGTCGAACTTATTCGATTGGAAAAGGCATACAGGAGCGTTTGAAAAGTGACAAGCGATTTCTCGACAAGGCGATTTAAGATAATTCTCTGACTTTTTCATTATTGAACAATAGCCTATACTCTCCAATAAAGTTGGAAATATCAGTGGCCTGAAAAAATTTGTGATATCATTATTCCCGGCACGTTGGTGTCCGGTGTTGCTTTCTGCTATTCTATCATTCATTTGACAACCCTAAAAATTATATGATATCAAAAACTTATCTTAACTGATATCGATAATTGTCGCATTAAAGATCATGGTAAGAATCTGTAGCTGGGGCTCCATCAACTATGGGTTAATTTTAGAACATATCACAAATTTAAACGAAATCCGGACACTCTCAATATTTATTGCGACACGAAGTCGCGTAATTTTAAAGACAAAATTACCGAGGCGATGACAATATCCAGATCCGAATGAATACTTGTTCTGCACCGTAACCATACTTTCAAATATGCTTATGCGATATTGGAAATTACATGAAAAAGACGAAATCTCAAAAGAAACGTGAAAAGTTAATAAAACAAAAACAAAGGCTCAAAGCACTTGAAGCTTCAGAAAATCAATTTGTCATTGAAGCCGTGAACGGCATTGAAATAGCTTATGCAAATAGAGCCTTTGAAAATATAGTCACAGAAAAAAGCATTCAGGATATAAGCAATTTGTCAAAAATAGCTATCCGCCAATTCCATAAAGAGGGACCTGGCAGCTTTTTAATAATTTCTGAGGTCAATCCAAATGAAGGTGTATATCTCTCAGGTGAAAAACTTTTTGACTGCATAAAAAACGTGATTCCAGAAGCATTAAATTATGTTCAAAAAACTGTGAACGATTACGATCCGCAGGAACAATTTGTAGTGATAAATGTATTTAACCGCAAACGCATTGCCATTACGAGAGATGCTTTACGACTTGCTCCATAGTGAAAGGTGCCTTGGCATTATGAACCCAGAAACCAACAAAGCTGGAATGATCAAAAATTCTTATGACATCATAAACCCGGATCACCAGGAATGCGATAGACGCAACTTCTATTTATTTACTCCTGAA
>JARFPZ010000103.1 GCA_029288035.1 Desulfosarcina sp. | reverse complement strand
GATGATACACGAGAACATTTGCTCAAAAGACGTGGATTTACAAATCTTGAACCTGTTTCAGATGAACAATTAAATGCGAAAAAGCTGGCGCTTGGACGTATCGACTTATGGACCTATAAAATACCGGGACTAAGAACGGTTTGTGAGCTCGCCGGAGTTGATTACACAGAATTTGAGGTGGTCTATCACCTGCGGGAAATTGATCTTATGATAGCTTTTTCAAAAAAGACCTCAGATTCGCTTGTTCAAAAATGGAGAGACGCTTTTAATGAAATGCTAACGGATGGAACCATCCTGCAAATTCGCAAAAAATGGAATATGAAATTGGAAGATGACCCATTTCCAGAGATTAAAAACTAAGACACACAAATTGCTCCGACTCGGTTAGCCGGGGTGCCCGTTTGCCGGTTTACCCTTAAAAAAATGAAATACATTATAAATCTGAAAAAATAACCATAAAGACACAAAGTCACAGACAATAACTGTTTATTATAATTTAACTTCGTGTCTTGGTGTCTTCGTGGCGAAAATATTTTATTAGATTAACCCTTTTTACGACACATCAGTAGTTCTGAATTTACTTATCATGCGCTTTGGCGTAGTCAACGATCCTCTGGATTTTAGGTTCCGAGCGTCCGCCGGGCTCATACTCAGCCTTCATCCAAATGGTCACCAGGCTTTTGGCCAGTTCCACACCGGTAACCTGCTCACCCAGGGTCATGATATTGACGTTATTGCTTTTGATCGAGCGGTCGGTGGAATAGGCATCCGAACAGAGGGCCGCATACGCGCCGGGTACCTTGTTGGCCGCGATACTCATGCCGATTCCGGTACCACACATCAAGATGCCGCGGTCATTTTTGCCGGACGCTACGGCTTCTGCCACATCGATGGCCACATTGGCGTAAATGGGATCATCACTGCCGTAATCTTCACATTCATATCCCAACTCGGCCAGGTGTTTGATAATGGCCTCTTTAAGCCCTGCCGCATTGGGGTCACAGCCGATTGCTATTTTTTTCATGTTCTTCTTCTCCAATGTTATCGTTACTAAAAATAATACGGTGGTTTTACATGATTTTTGCTTAAATGACAATAGGTCCGCCGGTTCACCGATTAGCCAGTGTGCCCGCTTGAGATGAATTCTATCTGTCCTAAAAAACCGATGAACGGGTCTACCGGTAAAACCGGTTTAACCGGCTAACACCTGTTTTACAAAATCGACGGAACTTGTCATGACTTGCCGAATCTCTGCCAGGTCCACGGGCTGTGAAGCCCTGCGGGGGGAAGCATCCGGGGCCCGCCGGATCCTCAACGGGATCTCAAGCGATATCGGCACCGGCTCCGACAAAACTGCCAGTTCTTTTAAAATTTTTTGATAATCGATGGTGCCCTGACCAATTTCTGTGAAATACCATCCGGCGTCATCGGAGGCAACATCTTTTATATGATAATGCACCGCAGATTCGCGCACAAATTTATAATCTTCTTCCGGTCGGAGTTTTTCAAAACAATGGGACAAGAGATTACCGAAGTCGTAATTTATTTTGACATGCTCCTGACCGATTTCTTCGATTAGCTTGGCTGCCGGCGCTCCGGAATCCATCACATTGGCGTTGCCGTCCCCCGGATTTTCAAGAAGAATAACCATCTCCAAGTCTGAGGCTGTTTGTCCCAATTCTTTAATATTCTTCATGAATTGGCTTTTTTTCTGCAATGGGGCGGCGTTGGTCACGATATATCTCGAGCCAAGCTTTTTGGCAAATGCCATGCGATTTTTAAATGCCTCAACAATCCCGTCCCGGGACAGGTCCACATGGGATGAGAAGGACGGACACAATAAATTATGCTCGGCCAGCAGCGCATTGATTTTAGCGACATTGTCGTCGTTGAAATAGTCTTCGGTGAAGGGATCGGTGTAGCCTTCGATGAACGCAATTTCAACCAGATCGACACCGGCCCGGGAGATTTCTTTGAAGGCGGTCGCCAAATCATAGCCGTCATAGGCGGCCGTGCTGATTAGAATCGGATTTTTCATGATTATTTACTTCAGGGAAAATAGATTGTTTTCAATAAATTTCCAGGTTTTCAAGTAATCGTCGCCAGCAATCAGGCGCTCAAATTCCGCGGTGTCGATCTGCTCCAAGAGCCGCCAGATCTTGTTGGAAATGCGGCTGTTGGCTTCAAAGGTTCCGATGATATCCCAGCGCGTGGGTGAGGTATCCGAAGTCATATAGTCCCGGTAGTCGTATTTTTTCAGATAGTAAAGAAATTCGATATACTCCAGGAAGTGCTTGGTGCCGCAGAAGTAGTCCCAATCCCACTTGCCGTCGTTGTCGTTGATATGGATATAGGCCTTGTAGGGACTTTCGGCCAGCAGCACAAAGGCTTCGGCCGGATTTTCATTGCCGTACATGGAGTGTCCGAAATCCAGGGTGATGCCCATGTCTTTGTTTTGAATGTCGTTGAGCAGACACAGGGCTTTGGCCGCGGTGTCGACAAAACAGCGGCCCCTGGTTTCACTGGGTTTGTATTCGACGAAAAGCGGGATCTCCGACCGATGGGCCCCGGCTTCACCGAAGGTAT
>JARFPZ010000040.1 GCA_029288035.1 Desulfosarcina sp. | reverse complement strand
ACAAATTTATCTTTGGCTTTTTTTCCTTTAAGGCACATTTGCAAATTCTGTGCTTCCGGGGTGACGCCCACCACATGGAACAATCCCACTGCACCGGACGAAGCCGCGGCTGCGCTCAACCCTTTGAGGGCATCGATTTTCACATCCGTCGGCACCCCCTGCAGCGCAGCAACCCGGTCACCGGCCAGCTCGCCCAGCAAAAATCCCACCAAGGGATATAGCGCGTCCGCTGCCAGCGCATCCTGGGAAAACCCTTCGAGGCTGATAACTAACTCCGCCTTGCGGTTCTCATCAAGATGCAAGCCGAAACACGGCACCCGGCCCACAATGCCGGCGCAAATGTCCATCAGATCACCGTAACGGTTTGTGCGGGCACCAATGATGGAGTTGGCAAAGGCAATCGCGTTGGACTCTCCCCAGGCAATTTGCTGGCCGAATCGCGGTATCATCCCTTGCTGGTAAGGCGCGCACGTCCAAGTCGGGCTTGCACCCATGGCCACATAAGCGTTCTCCAATCGTCGGCATTTGTCAAGCAGGTCCGGCGGCACCCGGTATTCCTGCCAGCGAAAATGGTCGATGGCGCTGGCATTCAGCGAAGTAGGCACCGCAAAACGTCCGCCTAGTTGTGCACATTTTTCAGCAAACTCCACACCCGAATCCACCATATACACCGTGGTGTCGATGTGAACCTGGGAGACAGGCATGAGCGCTTTGGCGCCGAAGAGCTCTCCCAGCTCGACGATAACAGCCAAGGCCAGGCGACGGGCTTCGCCCTGCCCACCGTTTAGGATTTCTTTTTCGACATCATTTAAATGCATAAAATTAGTTCCACTCAGGCCAGATGCTGGGTCACCTTGTGCAGAAACTGCCGGGTTCTCTCTTCAACAGGATTTTTTAGGACCTGCTCAGGATGCCCCTGTTCGACGATCACGCCGTCTTCCATGAAGATCACCCGGTCGGCCACTTTGCGGGAAAAAAGAATTTCATGGGTGACAAAAATCATGGTAATTGCCCTTTCCTTGGCCAGTTTCTCCATGACATCCAGCACCTCGCCGGTCAATTCGGGATCCAGCGCTGAGGTAATCTCATCCAGCAGGAGTATTTCAGGCTCCATGACCAGCGCCCTGGCAATGGCCACGCGCTGCTGCTGACCGCCGGAAAGCTGGGAGACATAGTTGTCTATTTTATCCGATAGACCGACCTCCCCCAGTACTTTTCGGGCCCGCTGATGAATTTCTTCCGGGTCTAGTTGCAGGACAACCTTCAGTGCCAATTCAACATTTTCGCCCACGGTGTAATGGGGGAACAGGTTGAATTGCTGAAAAACGATGCCGATTTTCTGCCGCATCTTGCGTAGCGTTTTGCGGCTGCAATTCACCGTGGACGTTCCGCCGACTAAAATTTCACCACTTTGGATGGGCTCCAGGGCATTGATGCAAAACAGTGTTGTCGACTTGCCGCAACCGCTGGGGCCGATTAAAACCACCTTCTCACCGGACTCAATCACCAGATCCAGGTTCCTGAGAACCTTCAGATGATCGTAGGACTTGTTGACCTTTTTAAACTCGACTTTCATCGGGGCACACCCTTCTTTCTTCTCTCCCGTGATTCATGAGGAGCAACCGGAATCGACAATCTTCAATCAATGGTATTTGTGATTTGCTGAAACCTTCATTTCTTTACAACACGTTGTCAGAAAAAGTGATTTAAGGGCCTAACTGATGGTCACTGTTTTTTCCGCAAACGGGCTTCAATCCGTTGGCTGTATCTTGATATCGGATAGCAGATTATAAAATACAGTCCGGCTGCAAAAAGCCAGGGGGGCAGCGTATCCAGAGTGCGGGCACCGATGCTCTTGGCCCTGAATGACAGCTCGATGAAGCCGATGGTGGAAACCAAAGACGTATCTTTGATGACTCCCAGGCAAATGCCGATAAAGGGGGGTATAATGATTTTTATGGCCTGCGGCAGGATGATATAGCGCATCGTTTGCAGGTAACTCATACCCAGGCTTTCGCCCGCCCACCACTGGGTCCTTTCAATGGCCTCCAGGCCGGAACGCACCGCCTCCGAGACGTAGCCGCCCTGAAATAATGCTAGGGTAGCGATGCCGGCAAAGAAGACGGAGGTATTAATTCCGGTCAAAACAGGGACTGCGTAATAAACAAAGTACACTTGCAGCAAGAGCGGCGTGCCTCGCATGGTATCCACATAAATGGAGGTCAGCCACCACAACGGCCGAATGCGTTTGACCAGGCGCAACGAACGTATCCAGCCCACCACCGCACCCAGGATGGAACCTATGCCGATCGCCCCGACAGACAGCGCTATGGTCGTCAGAGCGCCTTTTAGCAGCAACAGAATGTCATAAGGCGACAGGCGAAACAGCCATCTGGTGAGATCCGTCAGTTCCAAATCTTCACTCCCAACCCGAACAGAACGAAATTGAAGATGGAAGATTGAAGATTTGTTGTATCGCTCTCCGAGGCGTAGGCGTATAACCCCACGAGCCGGAGGCTTCGCCCTGTCTTTTCAATTTAAAACGATAGAATATCTTCAATTCTTGAATTCCTTTATCCCTGAATTAACTCCATGTCCGATTTTCGTGCAGTCATCTTAATATTCAAATATACTTGTATTTAAACAGCCTGCGATCTAAAAATTCTGAAAACAGGACAATCGCCTTTGATAAAATGATATATAAAACAATCACCACGATATAGGTTTCGATGGATCTGAAAGTGTGAGCCTGAAGATAAACCGCCTGATAGGTGAGGTCCTTCACACCGATGATCATGGCCAGGGCCGACATCAATATCGATATGACAAACTGGTTGCTGACCGCAGGAAAAACGATGCCCAAGGCGGGCATGATAATAATATAGCGGAAAACCTGAAACCCGCTCATCCCCAAAGAGACACCCGCCTTGATTTGCTGTATCTTGATGGCCTCGATTCCGGCGCGAATAATCTCCGTCAAGTAACCGCCATTGTTCACGCCCAGGGCAATGACCACACTCCAATAGGGCGGCACGTCAACACCGAGTACTCCCAGGCCAAAGTACCAGAGGTAGAGCTGCACCAGCAAAGGCGTATTGCGAATGACTTCCACCGCCGCAGCCGAAAAGCCGCGCGCAATGCGCCAGTGTGAATTGCGGGCAACCGCCCCCAAAATACCCAGGACGGTTCCAAAAAGCATGGCAAGAACGGCTAGCTGCAGGGTAACCAGGGTCCCGCTCAGGAATAATCCCGTATTGTTCCAAATGCTTTGGAAATGAAAGACATAGTTCATTCAGGCACCGGTTTTTCAAAAAAGCGCGGTCTCGGGCCAAAAAAACGGCCAGTCTGATCGGAAAAGAAACTCCAGTGTGACAAATGTCGAATGTCGATTGACGAATGTCGAATTAAGGAATTCTTTCTATTTTATTTGCTAAAAAAGCAGAGCGAAGCCTCCGGCTCGGAGAGGCTGTAGTGCCTACGCCTCGGCCTCCGGCCCAAAGGGCACAAGACCTACGCCCCGGTGGGAGAGCGATATCCACCATTCGTCAATCGTCAATCTTCATTCGTCATTCCATGAAGTTTTCTATAAGGGGGCCGGAAGGGACCGGGAATGGACTCCCCGGCACCCTCCCCAGTCGCTATAATTCTTACCTAAACTGATCGGTTCCGGGTTCAGGGTTCACGGTTCAAAGGTTACAACTGTTCGAATCTTATTATTATATCGATCAAGATTCGAGATATCCGCCTTTACCCATTTTGTGAAAAGGTGTTAATAACGCAAAAAGGCTAAATCTCCTTGATAGGACTGGCTTGGGAGTTTTTCAACCTGGAACGTTGAACCCTGAACCGCTTAACCTTGGTCTTATCAATCATAAGCCGGGCTGACCGGAATATAGGGCATATCAAATTCGTCATGCAGCGCCCTGACCCGGCCGGAGATGTGCTCCAACCACATGAAGGTATTTACCCAGTGAAGCCAGGTGGGATCCCCGTGGCGAACGGCCAG
>JARFPZ010000646.1 GCA_029288035.1 Desulfosarcina sp. | reverse complement strand
GTCATTGCCCTTTTGGGGGCGTTGTCTGAATTAAACTGCTAATAAAACGAAAGACTTTGGGAGCCGCCCAATCCACTGGGCCGACAATTTTTTTGATGAGAATGCCGTGCTTGTCGATGATGAAGCTTTCGGGTATCCCGCTAATCCGATAAACAGGTTTGATGGCTCCTTTAGAGTCGATCAAGGCAGGAAACGTTAGGCGGGTTTTTTCCATAAACGGGGCCACCGCTTTGGGTCCCGGCTCGTCTATACTGACTGCCAGAATTTCAAAATTTTCCCCTTTGAATTTACGGTAAAGTTTTTCCATCGACGGCATTTCATCAACACAGGGCGGACACCAGGTCGCCCAGATATTGACAAGAACTACTTTTCCTTTGTAATCGGAAAGACTGACCATTTTCCCATCAAGTCCGGGAAATGTGAAATCGGGTGCAGGAATACCACTTTCG
The DNA here is from genome assembly GCA_029288035.1 of Desulfosarcina sp. Lineage (GTDB taxonomy): Bacteria > Desulfobacterota > Desulfobacteria > Desulfobacterales > JAFDCJ01 > JAFDCJ01. The sequence goes on along the minus strand of JARFPZ010000646.1, from coordinate 13,900 downwards.
ATGGCGACCTGGTTTGAAAATTCAGCAGAATCATTTAGCTTCAGTGATAGTATGATTACCAAAACCGTTAGCGCGACAAAAATGATAACCGCCATCGGATAGTTAAAATCTTTTTCATTTGTTTTGCTCATGTTTAAGGGATGCGGAGCCAAACCATCAATTTTTTTCCGCTTTCGTTTTTCTGGATTTCTTTTCTTCCTTTTCGGCATGCTCTTTTTCGGCGATCAGATCTTCCAGCTCTTCTTTCGCCAAGATGAGCTCCTTGAGCGTCATTGCATTTCGGTCTTTTTCAAAAACTGAAGCAATATTGATGCCGTGTTCGCCCAGAAACGTATTTACTTTTGTCTGGTTTTTTTTGTATAGATAATATCCCGCTGCCGAAACCCCAATCCCGACTGCAAAGCCGATAAGATGTTCTCCTCTTATTGCCATATTATTCCCCTTTCATCCCTTTAAATTTATGATTTTTTAATACTCAACTTTTAACAAAATTCCCTGCTTTAGATTTTTCAGACCTTCAAGCACTTCATCGTGAGATTCGGCCACCGACATTATCTGTTGCAGCAAGTTGTCTTCGAGCGTCGCATCTATATCTCGGTAGGTGTTTAACACCATCTTCGGTAAGCTCTGCAAAAAGGTACCAAGCGTACTATCCGTCTTTTCTTTGGATACCGTAACCTCATATTCGCAGTGTCGGATATGGCAGGTTGGGTCTGATTTAATGGTTTTTACCACCAGCGAACCGGCCGGCACCTCAAGCATATGCCTGGCAAATGTCAGGAACCAAGTGAACGTTGCCCCTTTCAATACATCGCCTCTTATAAATGCAAGTACCAAATAATATAATGAAAATACTTCCGGATGGAATTGCCGCTTCTGCTTCAGGTCCTGATATACGTGATCTAATACGGCCGCCAGGGTTGTCACACTGCTGATCATATTCAATGCCGTAAATTTATGAGACTTGGTGAACATTAAATTGAAAAGATGGCTGATCATTAGGCTAAATCCAGCAAACAACGATAAATTTCCCAATGCGACGTTTTGTTCCGCAGATTGAATGTGAACCGGACAAAGATCATACTCAACTGAGAATGCCAGACTTGCTCTAAGAATAATTTCTTCGGTGGTGATATCTTTGGGATTGTATTTCACAACCAGATTTTGAGTAACGGAGGTGTAACTTGCAAAAATTACTCCGGGGTGTCTTTTGATGATTTCCGCCAGTTCTCCCTGTTTGCTGAACGGGTGGGAAAAACGAATCCGAAGCCTGCCGGGCAAAATATGCGCTATATCAATATTTAAATCTGGTGTCATATTTCTTTGGTGATATCGCTGAAAAGGATTCGACCTGAGTTCATCACCACCGCAATTGTCGTCGCATTGTGTAAAACAGCTGCCCAAAATACCGGTAGAATACCCATCGAAGCCAGCATGAGTCCAACCGTATTTACACCGATGGCAGTGGCAAAATTCTGTCTTACGATGCCCATGGTTTTTTGTGACAGACCGATGATTCCGGTCAGCAACAGCGGATTGTCGGAATTTATCGCAATGTCGGCAGTCTCAATGCTGATTTCCGTGCTGCCTCTGCCCAACGAGATGCCGACATCAGCGTAGGCCAATGCCGGTGCATCGTTGACACCATCTCCCACCATCACCACTTTGTTGCCTTTGGCTTGAATTTTTAAAACCATATCGGCCTTGTCTTCAGGTAAAACCTGGGCCTTATAGCTGTCCAGTGCCATTTTTGACGCCATCAGATTGGCATGTTCTTCGACATCACCGGTGAGGAGCACAATGTCGTCGTATCCCTGCCGGCGGAGTCGGTTGAGGGTTTTTTTCATATCCTCTCTTAGACTATCTTGAATTCCGATCACTCCCAACAGGTTCTTCCCCCTGGCAACGTAAACAACATTTTCTCCTTTCTTGTTCATCATCTGAATCGTCTGATCCGGAATAGAAAGCGGAATTTTCGATTCCGCCATGAAAGCAGCGTTGCCAACGCGAATCTTTTGCCGCTTGACCGTCGTTTCGACACCCTTTCCAATCACGACCTTGACCTTAGAGTGATCGGGAATCATCCACCCCATTTCTCTGACTTTGTTCAAGATTGCCAGCGCAATCGGATGATTGGTGGTTTCTTCGCAGGCGGCAGCCAGTTCAACGATGTCCCTGGTTTCATTTCTTCCGTTGACTGAATAAACCGAAACCACCTTGGGTTTACCCTCGGTGATCGTTCCGGTTTTATCCAGAATCAATGTGTCGGAATCGTTTAGCAGCTCGATAAAATTTCCGCCTTTCACTAAAACGCCCTGGGCTGCAGTTCTGCAGACTGCGGCGGCGAATGCCGTCGCTGTTGAAAGTCGAACGCCACACGAGTAATCGATGATCAGCATATTCAGCGCTCGCGCAGGGCTTTTGGTGACAAAATAGACGATGAGAGACAATAAAAAGTTAATGGGTATAAATTGAGCCGAAAATCGGTCGGCATATGCTTGAACCGGTGCTTTTCTGCTTTGGGCCTCTTCTACCATATGAACGATCCGGGATATTGCACGATCATCTCCGACGCGTTCGGCTTTTATGGTGATATTGCCCGACTTGACGGTTGAGCCGGCATAGATGACATCCTCACGTGATTTTACAACCGGTATAAATTCACCGGTCAGCGACGCCTGATCGATGGAGGCTTCTCCCTCGTGAACGGTTCCATCAACAGGTACCTTGTCACCGGTGTGCACCGCCACCAAATCGTTGGGCTTAATTTCGGATAATAAAACTCGGATTTCTTTACCGCGTTGGTTGACTTTCCAGGCGTATTGATCTCCAATGGAAAGCATCCCTTTTATCGCACTTCGAGTTCTCTCCATCGTATATGCGGTTAGCAGCTCGGCGATGTCCGCCAGCAATATGATGGTCAGAGACGATGAACTTTTACCTGTCAGGAGGCTTGCCAATATTGCGGCCGCACTCAGGGTATCTGCATTGGGCCGGCGATGATCTTTTAGCGCATTCAGCCCACTTTTGAAAATGGGTCTTGATAAAGAAAGTGCCGTCAGGGCGTTAATATTGGTAAATTTTCCGAGAAACGTTGTTGGGCGGGCCGGTTTTTTTATAAAGGAGTAAGCCAGCGTCAGGGCGTTAATTCCGATGCGTCCCAGCATTTCACCGATGGGTTCTTCCTGTAAGCGTCTTTCCTGAACGGTTTGCTTATTTTTTTCTTCACGGTCGGATTTATAGGCCACGGTGGAATATGAGGCTATCATGTTCTCGGTTATCTCGAGAATTTCTTTGGCATTGGTTTTCTTGTTATCAAAAAAAATAAGAACATTTTCTGAAAGCGGGGAAACGGTGGCCTTTGATATCGCAAAATCAGACGCTAAGCGATCCTCGAGTTCTTGGCGGTTTGCAGCCAGATGAAGCAGTGCCCGGCAACCGATTCTTATCCTGCCCGGCAAACTGTGTAGTACGTCACATGTCAACAGCGGCTTTTTTTTGCTTTGCAACAGCATTACCAACTCCCGGCATCCTTCAACTCATTTTTCCAAGGCCATCAGCTGAATTTTGACGCGATTCAGCAAAGATTCGAAATTGTGCTCGGAAAGAGATGTATAATTGCGAACGTTGTTCTTAACAATCGCTGCGATGGATTCCAACCAACTAAAGACATCCTTTTGGCCCAGCATATCCGCATCATAGGTGATGAGTACGCTACCGGTCGTCGGCTGGATGTTTGTGTTCTGAATCCCCTGTTTTATTTTGACCAACTCGGCGACAGGCGCTGAATACCGGTGCCAGCGAGACGACAACCTTTCCAGGGCTGGAAAATGAATGCGCACCCTACCGGGCAAGTTATGAACAACTCGCGGCGCAATGGGTAAATAGAATTTACCTTTAAAAGAATCAAACATTTTACCCGTTTTACATTCCTAAAAAGTTAACCAACAAAACAAGCTTTAGATTAGCTCTTAAGCAGAAAACCAAACGATACTGGATGCTGGCTTCTGGATACCGGATTTTCAAAAGATTCTCTTTTATTATGCCCGATAATGACTGAATCTTCGACCAGCCTCCCCGATAGATCGGGATTTTCGCTGCGCTCCAACAAGGACCCAGCATCCAGTATCGCTTCGCCTTACCACCCGTCTGCGTTTCTCATCGACTCGTCGGGTTGCGGCGGAGCTTCGCTATTTATTCCCACGCTGAAAGATTACATAGGCCCACCATAGCAGGCTGAAGCCGCTTGGTGTATTACGATCCCGCTGAACAATAATCTTATATAGTCCTGATGCAAAAATGGTCAATGCCAGTGCGGACGTTAAATCGAATATGCCTGCGCTGGAATTATAAACCTGGCGATTCAGTGACGTGCCGATTAAATTTAATTCTTTCTGAGCTAAGGATTGCGGTTGATCGTCCAAGTCATCCTCCAATCCCAGCAACTTTAGCAAAATACCACAGATAATGGAGGCTTTTATTTCTTCATCATTGTAGTCCAATACCAAACTTCCGGAGATTGGATTTAAAACAACGCGGTTGATTTCGGGTAAGCGTTTAAGTTCTTTTTCGACGCTGTCGATGACCTCAGGATCTTGACCTTCGAGCATCGGTATCCGAAACCGGATCCGGCCGGGCAGTGTGTGGATGACTTCAAATTTTCCCCGAATGTGAGGGAGAAATCCACTTTTTGAGTGGGCGTGTTTGAGAAATCTGGTCAAGAGCAGGCCAACCAGCATGTGCATAAGATCGTCTCCCTAATTTCAGAACTACGGATGTGTCGGAAAATTAACGCTTAATTTTTCTACAATTATTGTAAGCTCCTTTGATTTCAGAGCCACCTGAGAAGTTTTTCTGAATGGGGTCAGGAGCCCTGAATTTCAAACCTGAGAAAAACAGTTATCTATGCTGACAATCAATCTAGCATCAAAAAAACAGATGTCAAGACACAGAAAAAGTCCCCGTAAACGCATTTGAAAATAGGAATGTCGGGGTGGATCAAATATTTTTCCAGGAATTATTTAAACTTGGCACTTTATAATTTCAGTAGATTTACTCCCGCCGCCATAAATAAACATACAAAAGAATCCCTGTGGCGACCATCAGCAGGCAGAGGATCTGCCCCATGGAAAAAGAGAACAGGACAAATCCCAGATGTGCATCGGGTTCACGGAAATATTCAATAAAAAACCGCACAATTCCATAGCCGATCAGGTAAAGCGCAAGCATCGCGCCGTTGGGAATTTTTATTTTGCGGATACTCCATAAAATCACGAAAAGGAAAATGCCCTCAAAAAAGGCTTCATAGAGTTGCGACGGATGTCTGAGTTGTCCGGCGGGTGCCATGGGAAAATACATTCCGACGGCTGATGTCGTTACCCGACCGAATAGTTCACCATTAATAAAATTGCCCAAACGTCCAAACGTGTACCCCAGCGGGATAACCGGTACAAACAGATCAACGCCACTCCACCAATTTAGCTTGGTTTTGTTAAAATAAAACAAGGCGGCAAACGTCGCACCGATAAGTCCGCCATGGTATGACATACCAGAGATACCGGTGAAGGTGATGCCGTTTGAGAATGAAAAGGGAACGATGATTTCGAGAGGATGCTCAATATAGTAGGAAAAATTGTAAAACAGCACATAGCCTAATCGGGCGCCAACGATCAGGCCCAGGATCAGGTGGGTCGTGATGTCCTTGATCTGATCGGTGGTAAATTCGAATCGGTTTTCCCGTTTGAGGCGATAGAGAACCAGAAAAAATGTGATGGCAAACGCCACGATATACATCAAACCGTAATACTGGAGTTTGAACCCGCCGATTTCGAAAATAACGGGGCTAATGTTTTGCGGCAGATGTTGCCACCATTGCTGGAAGTCGTACATTTTTATCGACGGTCCTTATCTTTTATTTGCTTAGTAATTTTAATTATTTTTTGATTTTTGGTTCCTGGTCGGCCGGGTTAGGAAAACAATTACTCATATTATATAAAAAAAATACAGTGTTTACCCCATTGAATTGATTTATTTTTTTGCTATGGATAAACACATGAGGGGGCGGCTAGGTATTGACCTCTCAATCTCTCCTTTTTGGGTGGTTCGTTCTGAACCACCCGTTGTCTTATATCCCAGTGTGTACGCAATTGGATCAAAATGCCGAATAGACAATGAATTTAGGCATCCCAAACCGAATTAACCGAAAAAATTTTTTATTGCTTATACCTGAAACCTTCATTATCTGACACCACGTTGTTAGATAAAACCCGAGAAGGGCCTGCCCAGCTAAACCTTCTCGACGAACAGCCGCATGGTTCCCCCACACACATCTCCACCTTTCGTGCCCAGGTCGTCCAAAAGACTCACCTTTATTAATTCGGTTTTATTTTTGGTGAGGAGACAGCGAAGGGCGGCACTTTTCACCTGGCTTTCACCGCATCCTCCGCCGACGGAACCGCAAACGGAGCCGTCGGCACACACAATCATTTTTGCACCTACCTCACGCGGGGTGGAACCTTCAGCTTCAACGATGGTGGCCAGACTGACGGCGTTGCCTTGATCTTTTAGTTCGGCGATTTTTCGAAAAATTTCCTGGTCATTCATGGGTTGATTCCTATAGCGGCCCGCAGCGACCGGGCCTGATGGGGTCCCTTGCGGCGAACGCAGACCAGCTCGGCAGCAATGGAAAGGGCGATCTCGGCGGGGGATTCGCCCCCGATGGGGGTCCCGATAGGGGTGAAAACTTCCTGCAGACGGTTTTGGGGGATGCCCTTTTTTTTCAACATATCGAGCACAAAGCGCACCCGGCGGCGACTCCCGATAAGACCGACATACGCCGTTTCTTTTCCTAATATCTCGAGTAAACAATCCGCATCGTGCTCATGACCCCTCGTGATTACGACTACATAAGTGGAAAGAGACAGGGGAAAATCGCGTAGCGCAATGCTGAATTCTTCCGCAATGACATCACAGTGCGGAAAACGGGCCGGATTGGCAAAGTCGGCCCGATCATCGAGCACGCAGACTTTGAATCCCACCTCCCGGGCAAATTGCGCCAGGGGAACGGCGATGTGACCGGCGCCGCACACCAGCAACTTATTTTCAAATGAAAGGACATCGAAAAAAACACGAAGTCCGTCTTCAACATCAATCATTCGGCTTTTTTTCTCGTTGAGGGACGTCAGTGCCAGATCTCGCAATCTCAAATCCGATGGTCCGGTGCCTAAATTTCCCTCCATTGATCCATCGCCTTGGACAATGGCTTTGTCACCAACGGCAAACCGCGGGTTTATGGAAGCGATAACCGTGGCAAGGCAGATGGGTTCTCCTTTTTCCATCAATTTGTTTACGCGTTCAATAATATTCATCTATTTTTACAAATGAACCATTTCTTAAAGGTATTTGACGATCTCAGAATTCAGTTCAATATCTATGAATTGTTTTCACTTGTCAAAATATATTTGTCTGTCTAATAAAGCAAGGGCGACAACCACTGTCGTCGGCAGGATCCGATGCCAACCCCGTGAATTGCGATCGTCGTCGCAAAAAATTTTAGGATTGATTTTGACAACAGGCTCAACCGGTTCAAACGCGCAGTCCGAATCTTTTTCCTTTACAAAGGATTCATTGACGATTACATCAGGGCTGCCAGTAACCCTAACGTTGCAACACTGAGGTAAACTTGGAGGAAATCCTGCTTGGCCGCTGACAAGTCACTAGAAAAATCGGCCCTTATGGTCGCCACTCTGACGTCCTTTATGGGACCGTTTACCGTCTCCTCTGTAAATGTTGCCCTGCCTGCCATCCAGGCGGATTTTGCCGCCGACGCCGTCCTTTTGAGCTGGGTGGCAACCTCTTATCTGCTGGCGATAGCCGTTTTTCTGGTCCCCTTCGGTAAGGTCGCCGATATTTACGGCAGGAAAAAAGTATTTACCTGGGGCCTGGTTCTGTACACATTGTCCTCGTTTCTGGCAGTTTTTTCCTTCTCGATGAAAATGCTTATCACCATGCGAGTGCTACAGGGCTTTGGTTCGGCAATGTTTGTGACCACCGGTATGGCCATCTTAACGTCGGTCTTCGCACCGGCCAAACGGGGCCGGGCCATCGGCATTTACGTTTCGGCTGTCTATATCGGACTGTCCGTCGGGCCCTTTGCCGGTGGTTTCCTTGTCCGATACCTTGGCTGGCAAAGTATATTTGCGGTTGTGGTACCGTTTGGTGCGCTATCCATTTTTACGACCCTGAGATATTTAAAAGGTGAGTGGGCCGACGCAAGGGGAGAAATACTGGATATCCCCGGCAGCCTGCTGTATGGCTTTTCAATTTTAGTCCTGGTATACGGTGCGTCGCTGCTGCCCCGGAGCGTTGCCGTTTATCTCATCATTGCCGGGCTGGCAGGTCTCGGAATTTTTATTCGGCTCGAAATGAGTGTCCGCTATCCGGTGTTTGAGGTGAGGTTGTTCAACCAAAATAAGTTGTTTACCTTTTCCAGCCTGGCGGCCTTGATCAACTACTCGGCAACATTCGCCCTTACATTTCTGCTGAGCCTCTACCTGCAGTATATCAAAAACTTCGCCCCCCAGTATGCCGGGACCATCCTCATTGCCCAGCCGATCGTGATGGCGGTTTTTTCGCCGCTGGCGGGCAGACTTTCCGACAAAATTGAACCACGCCTATTGGCGTCGGCAGGGATGATGATGACGGCCATTGGGCTTTTCTCCTTTGTTTTTATCAGAACCGACACCGCCACTGTCGTTATCGTTTCAACACTGGCATTTCTCGGGTTTGGCTTCTCCCTGTTTTCATCACCCAACATGAATGCCATAATGAGCGCCGTTGAGCGGCGGTATTTCGGCATTGCTTCCGGCACGGTGGCAACCATGCGCCTGCTGGGGCAAATGACCAGCATGGCCATCACCATGGTTGTATTTGCTGTTTTCATCGGCCGGGAGCCGATTTCGCCTGTGAATTACGACCAATTCCTGAAGAGTGTGCGGACGGCGTTTCTGATTTTTTCATCACTCTGCACCATGGGCGTCCTGTTTTCAATGTTTCGCGGTGATGTCAGAAGTAATAATGACGATGGATAAAATTCAGCTAATATTTTTCTTCATCAGTGGTTTTGCGGTCTCACGCCTGATGATCAAAGCCAGACTTCCCCATCGAATCGTTTTTTGGTTTATCGGTAAACGGCATCTTTCGATAACCAAAATTCTGTTCTATCTTATTGCCATCTCGGCGGTTTTGTCGTTTTTTATTCCCAATGCCATAACTGTCTTGACTCTGCTCCCTCTTCTGGAGTTGTTGCGACGATCATATGAAGAATCCAACGGTCCCTCCAAAAACATCGCCACCATGCTGGCCCTCTCGACCATTTATGGAGCGAACATCGGTGGTATGGGTTCGATTACGGCCACACCGGCCAACGGTATACTGATCACCTTTGCCGTCTTGAATGACATTTCCGGGATACAACAATTATCGTTTGCGTCTTGGCTTGTCTGGGGCATCCCCTTGGTCATTATTTTTGTGGGTATCGCTGGCTTGATAATATCCGCGGTGCTGCGGCCCTGGAGACATCAACAGTGCAATATTCAGCTCCCGTTTGACGCCGGGAAAACCTTCCACCCCTTCCAGAAAATAACGGTTTGGATGACGGTGTTTTATTTTGTGTCATCCTTTGTTTTGTCTTTATTTATGATGTCTTTCCCGGGTCAAACAATTTTGATATTATACATTTCCGGTATCCTGACCTTGCTGTTTGTTTTGATTCTCTTCTTTTTACCCGTGAAGGTCGACTCCCAGACGGATTCCAGGCAGGTGTTATTAACCCTGGCAGACTGTTATAATGAGCTGCCCACCAGAGGGTTTATTTTTGTCGGCATTGCGGTTGTGCTGGCGGCGATTTTGTATGCCTTTGGGATCCACGAATTCTTTGCGGGCTGGGCCGCATCGATTGTTTCGACCGATTTATCCGTGTTGGCATTGTTTTTTTTGATTGCCCTGGCGACCTCCTTTTCGACAGAGGTGCTCAGCAATACGGCTGTTCAGCTCAGCTTTTTTGTAACGGCCCTTCCTTTGGCGCAGACCTTGGGTTTTTCCGCTTTGGAAATACTGATCATTGTCACGCTTTCCTGCACCAGTGCCTTTATGAGCCCTATCGCAACGGGTGTAAATGGTTTGGCCTTTGGTGGTGTCAAAGATGTCTCGTTTTCAAAGATGCTTGTCGTCGGATTTATCATGAACCTAGCCGGCGCCGGTTTGATCTCAAGCTGGGTTTTGTTTATTGTGGGTCGGTTGTATGGTCTTGTGCAGAATTAAGGGAATCTTTCCTTTCTAGCCGCATACCATTCAGGTGTTTGAGGGGTTGGAACCATGTTAAACCGATGATTCTGTAAAATTTCTGGAGAATTTGACAGCAACAAAGAGTCTTCCACCAGATGAAGAGCTAAATAGGTATAGAAATAAATAGGGACATTGCTGATCTGATTGAATTATTCAACTACGCTATTTTTACGATAAGATATTAGTCGAGAGTCGAATCCTAGTTTGCAGATTTTTATTTTAGTCTTATTCTTGTTGATAAACCAAAATTTCGAAAACACGGTGTCAAATAAGAATGCTGAAACCAATGCTCAATCTAGATGATATAAGCCGTCAAGTTCTTCACAATTGCGACATTTCAGATGCCTATCATGCGGGCATGTTTTCGATCTGCGGCCTGGCATTGCGCTTGCGAGACCTTTATAAATGGGAAAAGGGACTGCCGGCCTGGGAAGAAAGCGACTCCGCCAAAGTCCTGGAATGGATCGAGGCCAAAGAAAACAAATGGGAAGACTATCCCGAAGATGGGTTTATCAAATTAACCATTAATGGGGAAAAATTTGATCCTTTTGATACCATTGGGATTAATACCATCCTGGAGCCGCATCAAGTGTTTTACGGTGCCGGCTACGCCCGCAGCCTCAAACCGACGTTTTTCCTGACCGAAGTTACCGAGAAAACAAACTATAACGGCAACATCGTCTACACCCTCGGCCGTGAACTGGCCCGCGATCTTCTGACCATTCCGGCCCTGACTCAGGACGACTGCGTGATCCTGCGCCAGGAATCCGCCACACTTTTTCTCTGGGACAGTATTTTTTACATAAAAAAATCAGCCCGGCCGGCACTCAAATTTGCCCTGGATAGCTGTGGATTAAAAAACCAGGAGCCCAAAGCGTTACAGCCCCATTTAACGAAAATTCTGACAGTTTTAAAAGACAACTACATATACCATGAGATCGGCGAATTACATGATACCGACTTTGATCGCAAGATCTGGCGGGAAGTCATTGCCGCATTCCCCTATTCACCGGTAGAATACCTGGCGCGGGCCGTAAAAGACCTCCTGGCCGACACCAATAAATTCGGAACACTTCAGCATATCAGTAGGGAAAGAAAGACCGCCTCGCTAGCGTTCTATGCAGCCTTTCTGGATGGATTGGCCAAGGAGTTTTTCCCGGAACTTCTGACATCATTTCAAGAATTTACCCAAACAGGTGACTGGAAGGCTATCGACCAGGCAGTTGCCAGCGGTCACAAAACGGCCAAACAACACGCAGCGGTGATTACGGATCTTTACAAGGAGGGGGTTCGCAAAAATGATAACAAGTGGGCCGAATCTGAAATCCAAAAACAGTTGCTTGGAAAATAATTTCTTTGTTAAAGTCATATAAATCATTTCTTCTCTCCGATTCAGCGATATCCAGAAGGAGATCGATTTCTGCTCTCTCCAATTTCTCGAGTTTTTTTTCCCAGGTAGACGCAATGTATTCCAGCTGCCAATCCTCTTTAGATGCAATGTAGTTTAGAATATCAATAAAAAACCCCTGGGGTTCGCCGGCCGAGTTAATAAATACTTTCGGTTTGTTTTGATATATGCCGACCTTGATGGTTTTATCAGATGCTTTAAAAATCCAGGGGTTGAAACCACAAGGATGGCGAAAAAAAAATGTGCCCAAATCTTCTCATCTAAATGCCTCGAAATTATTGAAACAGCTCACGGTAGGCAGCACGCTTTTGCTTGCTCCATTTTGGGCAGAAGGCGGGCTTTCCCTGCATCACCAGTTGCATACAGGCATCACATTTGGGACTGCAATATAATATCCCACGATCCTGGCCTTTGCGCGCTTTTTGTGGCCATTGCGGGTCCACCCACAAAACGCGCGCCAATCCTACAAGGTCAGCTTTCTTTGTTTGCAGAATGGATTCCGCCCTGGCAGGCGTCGAGATTCTGCCAGCCGCAATCACTGGCACCTTCACGTTTTTTTTGATGGTGCTAGCAAGCGACACCATGTAGCCCGGTTTTTTAGATCTTTTGACGACCTCGGGCAGATAGAACGATTCATAGGTACCGCCCATGGTCGAGATGTAGGCTACACCGTTTTCTCCCAGTGCCTGGGCCAGCACAGCGGATTCCTTTATCTGAAGGCCATCCGGCAGCCACTCATCGGCCAGGAAACGAAATCCGATCGGGAAATCTCCTACCTTATCCTGAACCCGTTTTAAAACTTCCAGAGGAAACCGGATGCGGTTTGACAGTGGTCCGCCATAATTATCGGTTCGTTTATTGGTACGCGGCGATACAAACTGAGCCAGGAGATATCCGGTCCCGCCGTGCAGTTCTACAAGATCAAAACCGGCATTTTTAGCTCTCAACGCGGCATTGGCAAATTGCCTGGCGATCGTCGTAATCTCTTTCTTTAAAAGCGCCCGAGGGGTTCTTTTAAACGCAGCCACCGCTGAAGGCGCCACCGGATCAGGAACATGGGCGAAACGACCGGCGTGATTCAATTGAAGACAGGATCGGCTCTTTTGATCCTTGAGCGCCGAGGCAAGTTTCTCAAGACCGGGCAAATACCGGTTATGGTCACAACGGATGGTTCGTGGTGAACCGCTGCCCCCTGGTGTGATGCTTGCATTTTCAACCACAATCATGGCCGCTCCGCTTTGGGCCATGAGCTTGTAGTGATACAGCAGCAGAGGGGATACAGTGCCACCGGAAGCGGCATAACCCAGATAAAGCGGTGCCATGGTAATACGATTTTTTAACCTCAACCCGCTTAATTTCATGGGTTTGAAAAGATTCGGGTAGACGACTTTCTTCATTTTGACCCCTCCTTTAAATTTGCACTTACCGGATTCTTTTCCTTAAATTTCTCTGACAATAACGGATTAAAAAGCAATTAACCTCTTATGCCTCCAACCGCCAACGGCCGAAGGTCCTCTAGACCCTATTGCGCCGCTTTCCTACGAATCGCCTTTTGTACCGCAGACAGCCTGCGGATCCAGGGCGATGACTTACGGATTTTCAGGGGTAAATTTTCAGCAGCCGCTTGGGCATCTTTTTTGGTAGCATAAATACCATAAAGCAGCTGGAACCACGGTTTGTCTTTAAATATGGTTTGATAGTAAGCAATCTCATTTTGTTCCAGCAATTGATTTCTTTCGACAAAATCAAATTTTGTTAGTAGTTTTACCACTTGATCGATGTCCGGAATTTTTCGGCGAAATAAATTTTGTTCAATTTTAATCTCTTCCGGTATCTTTATGCGAAATACTTCTGGACGGGTTTTGAGATCCGACAACAGCGACGCTGGGGCGGTGCGGTGCGGATACAACACAAAAATCGCCAGCAATAGGCAGGCGATCCCGACAGCAATCCAGCCCAAGACGAGGAACGGACGGGCCATCAGCCGCTGAAAAATACCTCGGCGTTTCTTTTCACCCGAATAGTTGTCTTTTAGCCCTTGATCTGCAGGATGGTTCATGGGCTTCGGAAACTTTCCCCTCGTTTGATGGATTTTTTTGACGGCGATTTGGCAAGATTTATCACCGTAGTAAAAGATTAAGAATACTT
>JARFPZ010000543.1 GCA_029288035.1 Desulfosarcina sp. | reverse complement strand
TTTTCAAAAACGATGAAGAAACTAACGTTTAAACAAATACAGCAAGCAAGGAGAACAGCATGAGGGGCAAAGATCTGGTAACAATTTTTTTTCTGGGTCTCGTGGTGCTGGCCATGCTGGCCTGCGGCGGCGAACGACCGGTTGATATCGAGAACATTACTTCCCAGCCAAAACAATACGTTGGCTCAGATACTTGCAAGATGTGCCATCTGGAGCACTACGACTCCTGGAAAATGACGCTTCACAGTCGCATGCTGCAGAATGCCGAGGAAAACCAGGACGCTATCATCGTGCCCATCGATGAAAAACAGATCCGAGAGGATCTGGCCAACATGGGCGATGAACTCAAAGTTCCGCCGGACCAAATCTACATTCCCAACATAGATGAGATCAAGTTCACGATCGGCAGCCAATGGACTCAGCGTTTTCTGGTGGAAAAGAACGGTGACTTTTTCATTGCCCCACTTCAATACAATGCTGAGAACCATCGTTGGGTCACCTACCATGAAGAGGATTGGGACCAGCGCTCCTGGCTGCTGAAATGCGGCGGTTGCCACGCCACGGGTGTTGATCTTGAGAAAAAAACCTTCATCGAGCCGGGTGTCGGTTGTGAGGCCTGCCATGGCCAGGGTTCCTGGCACGCTGCCCTGCCCAAGACTGCCGTTTTTGAAAAGCGGCAGACTATTATCAATCCGGCTAAATTGACCATGGGAGTGGCGGTACAAATTTGCGCTTCCTGCCACAGCAAAGGACAGCCCCAAAACGAAAAAGAAGCCAGCTGGGCGGTGGGCTACAAACCGGGTCGATCGCTCGAAACCTACTATCGAACGCCCTATTTTGGTGACGGTAATATCAAGCAGGTGTATGCCGATCACTTTGATAAGGGGCATCATCAGCAATACAACGACTGGCAGGTATCGCAACATTACAGGGAGGGGGTGACCTGCACCTCCTGCCACTATGTCCACCAGCTCGGTCTGCCGGCAACCGGATCCCAGACGGTGGGAGCAGGATCCCAGCAGTGCTTCGAATGCCATCAGATCTTAAACAAGACGACGGCCCATGCAATACATTCCTTTGCCAATTGTATCGGCTGCCACATGCCGCGAATTGTAAAATCCACCGAATCAGGAAAGAATCACAGTCACACGATGGTGGTCCTGTTGCCCAAAGATACTATTGACAATGCTGAACTGCCCAACTCGTGCATGAGTTGTCACAAACATAAAGATGCGGATCTCAAAGAGCTTCAGGAGAAGGCTTTTCCAGGATCCCTGGATGATTGGTGATTTCGCAGTGATGATATGTATTAAAAATAGCTCAATTTTCTGGAGTGCTTTGGTGGTTTTAATGGTGCTGCTGCCAGTGACAGCGGCCGCCCAGGAAGAAGTGGCTTCGGCCATTCGTCGCTACAAGGATCGTGAAGTCAGCTCTGGTTTTTATGAAGAATATGAAGTGTTGCCGCGCCGCCAGCGCCCATTGGTTGGTATCCCTGGAGTAAAGCGTGGTATTTTTCCGTATTCACCAGCCGCCGCCCAGGTGCGAATTCGCACTCGACTGGCAGATTCCCACCAGGGAATTAAGTTTTATCAGTACCTTCGCTGTCAATACTGTCACATTCATGAGACCAAAGATATCCATACCGTTCGCGCGAATCTCACGTGCCGACAGTGTCACGGCGGTGAGCCCATCGCCAGCATCGCCCACATCTGGTCTCCCCTGAATCCGATCCGCAGGCATGGGTATGTTTGTGCAAAATGCCACGAAGGCGCCAGTGCCTCTTTTGCCAGTTATATCATCCATGAGCCGAATCCCGCACTTGCCAGCACCTTCAAAAGCTTTCCATGGCTGGCTTACGTTTTCTGGTTCATGGCCGTCCTGGCAGCGGGTACTTTTTTAGTCTTTCTGCCGCATACGGCCATGTGGGGCATTCGAGAATTGTTCATCAAAAAGGAGAAATCAGCAGTTGAATCAGAAGATTAGAGTCCAGCGGTTCAGTTTGCTGCAGCGGCTGTTCCACTTGCTGCTCATTGTCACATTTCTCACCCAAGGGGCTACCGGACTGGCCCGCATGTTCATCGAAAGGCCATGGGGTCAAACGTTGGCCTGGGTTTTTGGGGGCTATGACGCTTGTCGGACAATCCACATATATGTCGGAATTATCATGTTGTTCGGTTTCGGGCTGCATTGTCTCTATTTACTTTTTACTATCAGCTGGCGAAATTTCCCCGCCAGTCTTTTCGGACCGGATTCATTAGTGCCAAGGCCCAAGGATATTAAAGATTTTTTTCAACATATCGGTTGGTTTTTCGGTATTACAAAACCGCCGCAGTTCGACCGTTGGGGTTACTGGGAAAAATTCGATTATTGGGCCGTGTTCTGGGGGATTCCGGTTTTGGGGGTCACTGGACTGCTGCTGGCCTATTCACTGGCGGCGAGTCGAATTATTCCAGGCTGGGGTCTGAACCTGGCCTTCTGGATCCATCGGATCGAAGCCATCTTGGCAATGTGCCATGTGTTTATTATTCATTTTTTTATCGGTCACCTGCGCCGTCATAATTTCCCTATGGATCGGGCCATGTTTGAAGGCAGCGCAGATCTGGAAACAACGCGTCACGAACGGCCTGCCTGGGTGCAACGGCTGGAAACGGCTGGAAAAATAAAAAATGTTCTCGTGCCCGAGGCTGGTATTGGACGTCGTGTCGTATACTACATCATCGGTTATCTGGCAGTGGCAAGCGGTGTTTTTTTACTCATCGGCGGCCTTGTCAACAGCCCCTACATCACATGGTAGGAGCGCTGTGGACGATCGTGGTTCCACCAGACAGAGAGTCGCCCTCAGCAAGCTCACGCCATTTGATGTTGTCGTTATCATACTCATAGTGCTTCTGGCAGTGGGAATCATCTTACGGAATAGACTAAATATAAGCCGGCAGCCATCTGAAGCGATTGAAGCCACAGTCTATCATGACGGAGTAATTCATCAACACCTGGCCTTGGATAAAGATCAGGAAATCAGCCTGCTCGACGGAAAAATACTAATTGAAATCAAAGAGAAAAAAATCAGAGTTAAAAAATCAGAATGTCCGCGACAGGTGTGTGTCAACGCGGGTTGGATCCGGTTATCGGGTGAGACCATCATATGCGTCCCCTACAAGATATTGATCGAGATTAAATCAACCGGCGCTCCACTGGTGGATGCCGTTGTGTTTTGAGGTTAATAGGAAGAAAATGACCGAAATTAATAAAGATAATAAGGTTTATAAGATTGCGCTTTTGGTCGCTTTTGCCTGTGTGCTGCAAATCGCAGAGTCTTTAATTCCGCATCCTATCCCTGGGCTCCGACTGGGGCTCTCCAATATGCTGACTTTGACTGCCATGGTCGTTTTAGGTTTCCGCTATGCCCTGGAGGTCGCGGTATTGCGCACCGTATTGAGTGCCTTTATCATGGGTACGTTTATGTCGCCGACCTTCATCTTAAGTTTCACGGGCGCTGTTTTAAGCACATTGATCATGGGATTTTTCTACTGGTTGTCCGGTGTTCACCGTCAATTTCGCCTCAGTATTATTGGAATCAGCATCATCGGTGCTTTTTGCCACAATTTGGTGCAACTGTATTTGGCCTATCTACTGCTGGTCAAACACGAGGGGATCTTCGTTTTTTTTCCATGGTTGAGCATTGGCGCCGTAGCCACCGGTTGGGTGGTCGGTGTCGTTGCCGGCGGGGTTTGCCGCCGGCTGGCTGAAATACCCCAACAGGATCAGGATCTGCTGGCAAAGACTCCAGCCGACGGCAGTGTCTCGATGATAAGGCATTACGTGCCCGGAACCTCTTTTCTTCACCGGCTGTCCTCGCAGATAAAAATTAGCGTTGTTTTCGTCATGGCTTTAGCAGTCCTATTTTTCAGCGATTTTTGGTTATACCTGGGAATGTTTTTTCTCCTGACTGCTCTGGCAGTCGTTTCCAAAACACCTTTTGCTTTTCTCGTTTCAAAGACAAGAAGGTTTTTGTCATTGCTGGCAGTTGCCTTCCTGTTGCCGGTATTTTTCAACTCGGGCGAAAATATCATCGTAACGATTGCGTCTTTTAAAATTACCTATGAGGGCTTATGCACAGGGACGCTTTTTGCCTCTCGAATTCTCTTTTTACTGATTGCCAGCTGTCTGCTCATGAGGACAACCTCCCCAGAGGAGCTGACACGCGGTTTGGCAAAAGTTTTGGCCCCCTTGCGCTATTTAGGTATATCCCAGCAGCGGGTAGCCACTATCCTCTCCCTGGCATGGACGGCAGTCCCGCACGTATGGGAAACCACCCGGGGGGCAATCCTTGCGGCCAATTTGAAAAAGGCCAAGAACCTGCGCAACCTGCTTCCGCTTTTAAGCAGATTGATCGCAGTGCTTTACTTGAATACGGAGACGGAGAACGAACTATGGGAGACAGCGGCCGCTACCAGCGGAAACAAAGACTCGCTGAACCCAGCTCCGACGCAATGACGCACAAACAAGGGTATTTAGATCGTCAACCTCTTATTAAATAACTAGAATCGGCAATTTAAAATGTTATATTCAAATGGCTATAACAGTTTCAATTTGCCAGAAAGGGGGAAAGAAATGAAGTATACGGTTGTTTTGACATTTGTTTGTGCATTTCTATTTTTGAGCGCGGAAATCGCGAAGTCCCAAGACGTATCGGATCTCAAAAGACAGCTAGAGGAACTCCAGCAAAAAATAGAGGCTTTGGAAAAAAAACAGGAAGAGCAGGCTAAAGAAGCCGAGAAAGTTTCGGAATCCGTCGAAGAAATCAAACAGGAGCCGTCGGCATATGAAGTCATCTCAGAAGAATTGAGCAAGCAAGCAGTTGTCGGCGGGCACTTCAAGTTTTTTCTGGCGGATCAAAGCAGGGGGGATGTCACAACTTCCTCCTTCGATGATGACAGTCAACACAACTCCTTTGCGGCCGGCATCAGTGACGTCTGGCTCTATTTCAGTAAAAATCTGAATGATTGGCTGCAGATTACGGTGGCGCCCCAATTGAGGGTTGATGCCGAGGCAACGCCGGTATTGGGATCCGAAATCGAGCGTTCGGGGAATGCCGATGTGGACACTGATATCGACTGGGCCTATCTGACCGCTCGTTTACCGTGGGACCTGGAGCTGAAAGCCGGTGCCTTCTATCCCTATTTCAGCGATGAGTATGCATCCAAAGTCTGGTGGGATGAGCAGTATAATGCCAACAACGGGCTGATCACGCTGGAGGCCATGAAGTCTGCCGGCCTGGAGCTTTACCGCAACTTTGATTTTGAGAACTTTTCCCTGCCTGTTTGGCTCTATTATCTCAATGGTGAGGATCGCGGTATTAATCAAGACAAGCGTTATACAGACAACAACTCCGCCAAAAGCGGACTGATGCATGTTGCCCCGGAATTCTTCGCCTTCGGGTCCCGCATCAAGCTGTTGGGATCCTTCGGTTATGGAAGATGGGACAATGACGGTGACAACGACTCGATTCAATGGGCCGCCGGCAGCGACCTGACCTATAGGGGTTTCAGCCTCAGGGGTGAGTATATGAACAGGTGGCGTGAAGACCTGCCCCTGACCGGTGGTGGATCAGAAAACGGCGAAGATAAAGGCTGGTACCTCAGGGGGATGTATACCTTCAACCCGCAATGGCGGGCCCTACTGAAGTACAGCGATGTGGACCTCTGGTCTTCGGGGGAGAATAGATTGGCAACTGACAACTACAAAGTCGTCAGTGGCGTGCTAAATTACTTTCTTGCGGAAAGCTCAATTGTAATGCTGGAGGTAAATTATACGGATGCAGATCGGGACAACGGCCCGGATGAGCTTGAATACTGGCGGTACACACTTGGCTGGCGAACCACCTTTTAGAATTTTAAAGAGATAAAAGCATTTCTTTTATAAACAGAAAGCGTCACATACATAAATAAAATTTATGATGCAGCTAAGTCTTAGAACAGGAATGTTTTTTACCAGAGAGGGAGGTCGAGTGAAAAAGACGCACCTGTTCAAGAAGTGGAAGCTGGTCTTCTTATCGGTTGCCGCTTTAATATTGGTGTTGTCGGGGATCAGATTATATAATCTCTACCGGTTTCATCTTGCAGAACAAACCCGTTTCATGATGGACACTTACGTGACCATCTATGCGGTCGGTCCCGAAAAGGTCACGGTCCCTATAATCAATTCGGCCTTGGATCGAATGCAGGAAATCGACACGAAGTTTAACTCTCAAAACCCGCAAAGCCCTATTTACGCCTTTAATCATCAGGGGATACCGATTTCCGATCCGGAGATTGTTGCCATGGTTCGCCTGGCATTGCAGATAGCAAGGGATACCGGCGGTGCGTTTGATATTACGATCGCACCCCTGATAGAGCTATGGGGATTCTACGGTGACGCTCCGCATGTTCCCGAACCAGAAGCAATTAAAGATTGTTTGAACAGGGTCGGCTATCAGCATCTTGCAATAAAAAACGGGACGCTGCAAAAAAACAAAACAGAGGTACGCATTGATCTGGGAGGAATCGCCAAGGGGTACAGCGTGCTTCAAGCCGTGGAGGTTCTAAAGAGTAGGGGTGTCTCATCCGCCCTTATCAACGCCGGCGGCGATGTATATGCATTGGGCAAAAAAGGTCGTGACATGTGGAAGGTCGGCATTAAAAGCCCGCAGGGCGATGATATTTTGGGATATTTGGAAGTAGAAGACCTGGCGGTGATGGGTTCTGGGGACTATCAAAGGTTTTTTGTCGAGGATGGAAAGCGCTATCATCATATATTTGACCCCAAGACCGGGTACCCGGCCGAGGGGTTGCGTGCGACCACCCTCATCCATCCGGATCCCATGGTAGCCGACGCCTGGAACACGGCAATTTTCGTACTTGGACCTGAAGAGGGAATGAAATGGGTGGAAAAGATTGCTGCAATGGAGACCGTCATGGTGACGACCGCAGGAAACAAGATATATTCCAATGGATTGAAAAACGCACTTCATATAATGGATTCAGAATGAATTTAATTTTAAGGAGGATTCGGATGTCTAAAAAATTTATTTTTACAAGTTCAACACTTTTTGCCGTGATGCTGGCTACAACGATGGTTTGTTTTGCGTTTACCCTCCTAAGCAAGGATGAGGCACTCAAACAGGTATTCTGGTCGGGCGCTCAGATTGAAACCGAGACCGTTGAATTGACCGGTGAGACCCTGGAAAATATCAAAAAAAGGTTGGGTGGCAGTATGGTTTATGAACAACAGGGTTCGGAATCAGCCAAAGTGAAAGAAAAACATACCGTAGATTTTCATTTTGGACTGAAAGACGGTAAAAAAAGAGGGGTGGCAATTATTGATGTGGAACCGGGAAAATGGGGGCCGGTGGAGTTTATCACGGCCATGGACCTCAAGGCCACCGTCAAAAGGGTCAAGGTAATGAGCTATCAGGAGCAACGGGGCCGACCGATTGCCCGTAATTCTTTCTTGAATCAGTACCGGGGAAAGTCCAGCAGCTCCCCCATGCAAGTAGGCAAGGATATCGTTGGTGTCAGCGGGGCGACTATTTCTTCACGTTCTGCCACCTTTGCCGTGAAAAAAGCGATTGTGATGTATGAGGAAGTTTATCTGAAGAAGTAGGAATTCAAGGAAAACTCCCCCATGAAGCTTTCAATTGCCATATTAGTTCGAATATAAGCATGTCGGAGGTAAACTCTATGACAGTTCGATTGAAAATATTTAATCAAACGAAGGAGGTTATCATGATGAGCAGGCTATTTGGTTTTCTTACCGTGGGGCTTGCACTGATCTTTGCGTTCGCACTGGTTGGCTGCTCCGGAGGAAACTCCAGCAACAAACCGAAAGATGATGATGATGATGAAGCGCAGGTCGAAGCTGTAAAGGTTACCGACAATGGTACGGTGGCAAAGATGGAGGTTTTTTTTAGGCTTTCCGACGACGGAGAGTCCCTTTCAGGTGTTGCTGCCGACGACATCAGGTTTAGCGTTGCCAAGCTTCTGCCAGCAGAAAGTCCCCGCACGTGGCAGAGCTATATTAACGTGGCCGAAACCAAAGAGGCCGGCGACCCCGGCAATTTGCCCGACGGCACCCCGACGCCGAACGGCACCACCGCAACTCATGCCACGGCTGAAAGGGCGAGTACCGAAGGCGGCGTCTTTAAGGACAATGGAGACGGTACCTACTCCTATAAATTTTCATTTAATTTCAGAGACGTGACCGATCCTGTCACGGATGCCCTCATCGCCTACGAACCGTCCCAAACCCATCGCATCGCCATGCAGGTCAGCGACAACGTCACCAATTCCATATATGATTTTATTCCAAACGACCAGGATGCGACACCGGACAGCTACAAGATTGTTGCCAACGTTTCATGCAACGAATGCCACGAAAAATTTGGCTTCCACGGCGGTGATCGGGTTTCGGTGGATTACTGTGTGACCTGCCACAACCCGGGCAGCACGGATGCCAATAGCACCAACACCGTGGACTTCAAGGTGATGATCCACAAGATTCACTCCGGTGAGAACAATCCGGAGGTCGAAGCCGGCGGCGAGTATGCCATTTGGGGCTTCAGAAACACCAAGCACGACTACTCCGATGTCTTATACCCCCAGGATACCGTCAATTGTATCAAGTGCCACGACGGAACCGACCCCGAGACGCCTGAAGGCGACAACTGGAAAAACGAGCCCTCCGAAGCTGCCTGTGGCTCTTGTCACGAGGCCCCGCCAAATTTTGCCGATCTAACAGCGGCTGAGATCGAAGAAGCACATGTGACGCCCAATTCCACCCCGAACAATCCCGATTTGCCTCCGGGTGTGCCTGTTATTGAATATGTATTGAACTCTGCCACCGTTGACGGCAATAATCAGGCGGTTATCACGTTTAAGATCCTGAGAGACGGCGTGCCGTTGGATCTGTTTAATCTGGATGAAGATTTGGCCGACCCCGGCAGATGGCCCGACTTCTTACTCGCCTATGCCCTACCGCAGGACGGGATTGCCACACCGGCCGAATATAACAATCTCGGGGAAGATTCCGCACAGCCTCTCACGGTGGACCTGGAACAGCTCGGACCGGACAACAACGATGACGGCACCATGGTGGACAATGGCGACGGCACCTTCACGGCCACCACCGGGGGCGCCACGTTTCCCGCTCCCGCCGGCGCATTTCCGGCCGGCGCCACCCTAAGGGCCGTGGGTCTGCAAGGCTATTTCCAGGTGGATACCGATAGCGACGGAGACGATGATTATTCGTTGCATACCCCTTCAGCGGTTATTGCCGTTGACGGTGATGACGTGCGGCGTGAAGTGGTGGACAACACCAGCTGCGCCAGTTGTCACGAGTGGTTTGAAGGCCATGGCGGAAACCGGGTCTTTAACATGAACATCTGCGTCATGTGCCACGTTCCCAACCTGAGCAGCAGCGGTCGCGGAATCTTGACGCCAAATGATGCGAATGAGGACGCGTATGGGTCTGACCCGCTTTTATATCCCGAGGCCACGAACAACTTCAAGGATATGATCCACGGTATCCATGGCGCGGAAACGCGGACCACGGATTATGAATTTGTCCGCGGCGGCTTCCGGCAAAACCCATACAACTTTAGCGACGTGGTCTTTCCGGCCGGCGCCAACGACTGTCTGAGATGTCATAAATCCGAATCTTTTGAGGTCCCGCTGGATGACAACACCCTGCTGACGACCGACAGGACCACAGGGGTGGCGGATGGCAATGATCCGGATAGAGATGCGGTTCTCGCGGCCCGGGCAAGTGTGCCCAATGATACCGACTTCGTCATTACGCCTACTGGAGCTGCTTGTTACGCCTGTCACGACAGTGCGGATGCAAAAGCTCATATGGAACAGAACGGCGCCGCAATCAATGACAACCGCAGTGATGTCACGGCTTCCGGCAGTGTTGAGACCTGTTCAGTCTGCCACGGCACAGGAAAAACTGCAGACCTTGCGGTGGTTCATGCGGCCACTGATGAGGCTACCCTTATCGGCACCATCACGGCTCCGGAATCGGATGATGGCGACGGCGACGGCGACGGGGGGCAATCGCAGGCCGAGCTCTGCGGCCCGGGCCCACTATCGGCTCGGCCGCCCGGGCACACCAACCGGCTTGACTGTTGCAGTTGCCATGGTTTCAACTAACAAGGAAAACAACGCAAACTAAGGAGTGCCGGGACCGGCGGCGCCCCTCAGTTTCGGAATTTAATCAAGGTTGAACTCGTTTAAACTCGATGTATATGGACCAGTTGCCGGATTTGGATGTTTCAGTGCGGCGAATGATCTTGCCGTCGTCAGATAAAATAAGTTTCATGATACTTTCCGACTTTCATCCGAGGGGAGGCGCGTTCTGGGTGTGCTGATAAGCGCATTGCAGGCGCTTCCCCTCTATTTTTTATCTTCTGCAAACCAGATAATCTTCTCCCTTTTTACGCCGTTGTGGCCTGTTACTTTCAGGTGATTCTTTTGACGACTAACCCTCTTTTCCCGTTGCTATTTCAAACCTGATCTTATAATAATCTAAGTTGAACTGTTCGGAGTTCAACGTTCCGAGTTGAAAAAATCCTGTCAGCTTGTATCAAAGTTGGATGCGGTTACCTAATTTGGGCCTTATTGCTCAATTATTTATACGGCAAAGCGATTCCGTGCTACCGCAGACTCTATTATCACCGGCTCCAAGGGGGTAATTATGAAAGTATTCTCAGCATTGATTGCGGTAGGTATTTTGTGCAGCTGTGCGGCCAAAATGCCCGAAAAGCCCCGTTATGAAACTTCTTATGGAGAAGAATGCGCTGCGGACTGCGAGAAGGATTATTCGGATTGTCTGGCATCCGAGATTCGCCCGGATTATTTAATTTTATCTCCCCGGAAGAAAGCCTGCCAAAAGTTGATTCGCGACTGCTATCAGCTGTGTTTAGAAAAGGAGAAATAATCACCTTTCGCTTCCAGCCAATGAAGCCGTCAGAAAAGTTTATGTTTTTTTTGTCTCTATCAGCAAGGGCTCTTTGATTATTTTCCAGACTACCTATCAGTACCTCTAATTGTGAGCCGTCCAAATCGGCACGGTAAATGTGGCGGGTGCGGGAATCGGTCCAGTAAATCTTAGCACCAACACGATCCACCGCGATCCCGCGGGGATGATACGCCCATTTCACCAAAGTTTCGCTTCCCGACCCGTCCAGGTTGGCACGGTGTATTTGGTGGCTCCCTGAGTCTGTCCAGTAGATTTTGCCGCCGACATCATCGACTGCGACTCCCTGTGGATTCGGCACCCACTTCACTAATACCTCATGTCCCGAACCGTCCAAGTTGGACCGGCGAATCTGGTGATTACCAGAATCGATCCAATAGAGCTTGCTGCCGACATTGTCGATCGCGATCCCCCGAGGATGATGCGACCATCTGATCAGGATTTGACGACCCGAGCCGTTCAGATTGGCGCGGTAGATTTGATGAGTTCCCGTATCGGTCCAATATAACTTGCCGAAGGCATTACAGATCGCTATCCCTTGGGGATCGGATAGCCCTCTTACCAGAATTTCATTACCGGAACCATCGGCATTGGCCCGGTGAATTTGGTGATTGCCTGAATCGGTCCAATATATCTTGCCTTTGTCGACTGCAATTCCTCGTGGATTGGGTGCCCACTTCACTACAATTTCCTGTCCTGTGCCGTCTATACTCGCGCTGTATATTTTATGAGTTCCCGGGTCAGTCCAGTACAGCTTTCCGGAATTGTTGTCGACTGCGATTGCTTGCGGCCGAGACAAGCTCGACATCCGCTTGCGCTGTTGCAAACCCTCGGAAACAAATTGCTGAGTTAGGTTCTCAACCGCAACGGTTTTATTGATAAGAGTTTTAAATACAGAAGGGTTGGCAATTCCCGCTTTAGCAAGCAAAACAGCGAACAAAAGGCTTGCAATTACCAACATCAATTTGCGTGAAAGCGCTTGCATAGTTCAATTTGTTGAAATTTGCTCTATTATGCTAGTAAAACCTCGGCTCTTAGCAAATACCGTAATAAAATGAGGACTGAAACTATTCCATTTTGTTTATCAACGTTACCTTTAAAATTCAAACATAATGATGATTATGCCTGATAGAAATCTTATTTTTCTTATCCTTTGTCTGGTTTGGTGGTCATATTCAAACATTTTATCTCATGAATTCTCCTTTTCTAATTAAACCTCAGGTTAGACTGTTCGAAAAAATCAAGAATCATTTTAACTCAAAGATTTTGTAAACATCCTAACTGCACGTTGTTTATCGCGGCGTGTTGATTGCACTTTCAAATTCACTAAAAATTTGGACTGTTATAGTTTAGGATTGCTTACCAAACCTAAAACGCCCGGCCACGTTTGGCCTGGCCAATCCATATTCTGCAGAAAGTGTGTGTTTCGTGCCTAAATCGAACCTGTTTAATAAATTTATATTATTATATATTTGTCCGGGTAACCTATAGCCGATCCGCCTTATCATAAGCTATGCTTTGAAAGCAGCGAACGGCCAGATTAGCTGGTGGATATTCTTTTATGGCCGTTCCAAGTCTTTCAGCAAAAGCTTTCCCGATTTCGCCTTCCCAGAACATCCTGTGGCATACAATTCATCGGCAAATAACGTGATACAGTACGCAGAATACCCGCCCCACGTCGCCTGCCGCTTAGGCGACGGGGGCTGGCATATATGCGTATTTTGCTGAGCATGAAGATCTTTCCGTTACAATAGAAAACAGTAGAAAGTTATTTGTCATGATCGTGACCCATTTTCGCAGATAAAATCTTGTATCAGCTTTTATCAATCCATCTAAATTTCGCATAAACCGGAAAATGATCAGAGGGGTAGATCCCTTCGAATGTGCTCACCACCACGTTGTAATCTACAGGAGCAATGTTGCCGCGGTATAGAATCCAGTCAATGTGATCGCCATCGGTGCGGCCTTTAAACCCATGGTAGGTACCCAGCAAAGGTTTTGTAGCAGCATTTTTGAACCAAGGCCCTTTGAGCGAATATTTATCATTTTCCCCAGTGAAAACACTGTAGCAATTCTGTTTAGGGGTGGCATTAAAATCACCTAAAATGATGGCCGGAACATTTGAGGGCAGCTTGGACAGTTGCTCCATAATTAGGACAGCGCTATTTGTTTGTACATTTTCAGCAAAATCGAAGTGGGTATTTATGCATATCAAATTTCTATAATTGCATGTAAACTTACCTATAGTGCATTGACGTGGCCAGCGGCTATCTCGAAATTTAGAAGGGATCGTGGGCGTCTTGCTTAGGAAAAGATGCTGGTAAACTTCAAGCTCCCACTTGCGTTTAAAGAAAATGACATTGTTTTGCCAATTGGGTGGTGCAGGACCTGT
>JARFPZ010000541.1 GCA_029288035.1 Desulfosarcina sp. | reverse complement strand
GAGTCAGATAGAGGCTGGCAGCTCGGTTTGCTCGAGTGTGCCTCAAATCCGCTCGGAGATCATCCGCATGCGCCGCCAGGTCCGAAAATTGGCTACTGAGTATGGCATGGCCATCGCCTCGGCCGGCACTCACCCTTTTGCCGACTGGAGCAAGCAGACCTTCACCGCCGGGGAGCGTTATGCGCGCTTTCTTAACGACATGGCGGGAGTGGCCAACCAACTGCTGACCTTCGGCCTACACGTGCATATCGGTTTTGGCCAGGATCCGGAGAACCGGGATCTGATAATTGAGATCGGCTCTCAGCTGCGCTATTTTTTGCCTCATATCCTTGCCGTCTCTACTTCTAGCCCTTTTTGGCAGGGCCGTAACACGGGGCTCAAATCATATCGCAACGTGATTCTGGAGATGGTGCCCCGCACTGGAATCCCCGGATCGTTCCATTCCTTCAGCGAATATCAGGCTTTTGTTGATCTGCTTGGCCAGGTGGGTGTCATTACCGGGACGGACGGTCGTCCGGACGCTACCATGATCTGGTGGGACCTGCGCTTCAATCCCAAATTCGGCACTTTGGAGGTGCGAATTCCAGATGCCTGTACGCTGGTGGACGAGGCCGTCTGCGTGGTCGCTCTGGTGCAGATAATGGTGGTGCGGCTGCTCAAATTGCACCGCCGCAACCAGAGCTGGCGGGCCTACCGCAGGCATCACATCGTCGAGAACAAGTGGCGGGCCATGCGCTACGGGCTCGAGGACAAGCTCATCGATTTCGGGAAAAAGGCCCTGGTCCCGGCTCAGGAGTTGATGACAGGCGGTCTGGAGAAAGACCTCGAGAACGCGGCGGAACTGGGCAGCCTCGAAGAGGTGGTCTACCTGCGGACCATCCTGGAAAACGGAACCAGTGCCGATCGGCAATTAGCGGCATATAAGCGGGCCAGGGATGAGGGGGCGGACGATAAGGAAGCGTTGCAGGCGGTGGTGGACCACCTTTGCCGGGAGACGGTGTTGGGTGTTCAGTAAACTCCCTTTTTTGGCTCATTTTAAATCCCTCTCTGCTTAATGCTGAATGCGGTCACCGTCATGGTCCGGGTTTTTAATCTATAGCCGTTTTTAATAAATCGGGCAACAACGCATCAAGACGCAGTCTTTATATATTCTGTGCGGCTAATAAACAAAACGACCAGTACTGCCAGACCATAAATAGCTGCTGCAACAACAAACACACTTCGCATCCCAAACCACATCGCAATTGTTGCACCCAGCATGGGTGCAATGCTCCGGCCGGCTGCCGTAATGCTGGCATTTAAACCATAAGTTGCACCTTGACTTCCGGAAGGTGCGTGACAATTCATCAACGCATTAAGCGAGGGAATCATCCCCCCAATTGCCAGGCCTGATAAAGCTTGAAGCAGGATCAACTGCCAGGCTGAGTTGACGAAAGCCTGAAGAAAATAAAAACAAACAGACGCGATTATGGAAAACAGCAAGATTTTTAAATGACCGACCCGGTCCCCGATACGTCCTAACAAAACCGCACTTGCGGAGCCGGTAATCGCTTTGATTCCCATCATTATACCGGTTACGGTCGCGGCCCCTGCAGACGATCCCATAAGTTTCATAATAAAAAGCGATGCTATGGGGAAAAACAGCATGCGCCCTGCTGTTTCCAGAAATGTCACCGTATACAGGCCGCACATATTAGGTGTCCGCAACAAAACTCTAAAAGTGTCAAAAAAAGATTGACGCTTGATTTTTCCGTCGGGATTGAAGTCTTCTTGAACCCAGAGAATAATTGAAAGACCGGAGAGTGCCAGCAGGCCCCCGGTAACCCAGAAACTTTCCCGAAAACCGAAAATGTCACCAATTACCCCGCCGATCAGAGGACCTATCGCCACGCCAATCCATGTACCGGTCTGCAGTAACCCAAGCGCTTCGCCGGATTGCTCTTTAGTCACGGATGACGCAATAAGTGCGTTTGCCGCAGGAATTGTACCGGTAACCATTCCCTGAATCGCCCGGAGCAAAGTCAATTGTTCTGCACTTTGAGCAAATCCCATTAAGCTAATCAAAAAGGCCCCGCCCAGTGTTGCTCGAATCAACATCAGCTTTCTTCCGTAGCGATCGGCCACGGCACCCCAAAGAGGAGCAGAAATCATCATGGTAATTGCCTGGGAGGAAAAAACCATTCCGGACCAGAATTCAACGCTTCCCCGGGTTTGGACCCCAATTTCGTTTATATAAAGGGGCAAAAATGGAAAGACCATGCTGAAGCCCACCATTGAAAGCATCTGGGCCCCAAAAAGTACGTATAAATTTTTTCGCCAAATTATCATTTAAGGATGTCGAATAATTAGATGTAGCGATCACTACCGTATCCGATAAAATCAAGATGAATGATCATTATAAGTCAGTTCTCTGTTATTTTTTAAAATTCCGCAGTATTTTCAAAATGAGAATAAACGTTGGAATCAAATGATAGAACAAATCAAATACGTCTATTGGTTTAGTCAGGGTGCCATTTTTGAGCATTATCAATTTTTCCACGACATGTGGCATAGGGCGAAATGGGGCAAGTAACATGAATATGGCAGCAACGATGAGAATGGAATATGGTATTTTATCCAGAAAATTCAATAATTGCATTTTTTCTCACCGCTTTCGGAAACGACAAAAAAATAGCGAAACTGTGAGCTTCCGGGTTTTAGTCCTTCTTTGATTTGACAACAGCCGGCCTTGCTGAAAAACTGGGCTTCTCACGTCAAACGGTCAACGAACTGTTGAGAGAACGCCGCTCTGTATCCCCGGCCATGGCTTTGAGGTTATCCAGATTGTTTGGGAATACGCCGGAGTTCTGGCTGAATGCACAACGGGCGGTTGATCTTTGGCACGCTAAAAAAGAAAACAAACGGGAAATCGAAAAAATTAAGCCTTTGCAGGCTGCTTAATCAA
>JARFPZ010000446.1 GCA_029288035.1 Desulfosarcina sp. | reverse complement strand
TTACCAGAAGCGTACTCGCCCGGTATCTATTTGGATAAAGTTCAGCTTCCGATAATAACCCACGCCTCCCCTTTTCATAGCGCAGGCCTTATCCCGCAATATGGCGGTATCGGTGCCGGGCAGGCGAAAATCAAGGGCTTTGCCCTGCATGTGCAGGCTTTTGGAAGCCACGCCTTTGCTTGCCTGGCGAAGTTTTTTGTTGGTTGCGGGGGAGCGGTATCCGGAGATAATGTGCACTTCGCTGTGATTATCGACCCTGCTTAGCAAGTCATACAGAAAGTCCATCAGTTTGGGGTCGATGGGATGGATATCGCCCGAGCGGTGGTCCCGTAGGATTTTGGAAATTTTATCCATTGCGTTAAGGATATAAGTGTCGCTTTTTTTGTAAATTACCGACAGGCGTTCGGCGGTGTGGGTATTGTAAAAAGATAACCTTCGGTTGCTTTCTGATTCTCCCCGCACCGGTGAAACGCACAGGCAGCAAAGAAAAACAACGGTTGCGGTGGTCCACTTTTTTTTCATGGGATTAACTCAGAATATCTTGGTCACGAAGGATGTTGATTCGTTCTTTTTTTCAGCCTCATTTTAGTCCATCTGCTTGCCAGCAATCTACTGCCAATTTATCCGATGGTCAAGGTCTACCCATCATTTTTATAGCCTATCTGCGCTACCGTGTTCGACCCGAAGCCATCATTACTGAGGATAAGAAATATGAACCCATATTCCAAAAAATCTTTTAAAATTATATGGTTAACTCTGATCATCGCCTGTTGTTATGGCTTTCTTCGTTGGCGGCACATGCCGCCGTTGAGGGAGATGCGTCAATTGATTGGCTCACATTGAGGATGGGCTTGTTCGGGGGCCTGGCGCTCTTTCTTTTCATAGAAATGCAGAAGAACTGTTTTCTTGATTTGCTCTTGTATATGATATCCTTTTAAAACGTTAATTATTTGGGTGGGCTGGGAACGATGATAAAGCAGGTATCTGCACACCACTCGAGAAAAGGGCAGAGCCATTGCTGGCACCTTTGTGGATGTGCCGCGTTCATCGACCAAGGTATATCGGGCCATCGTCATGGATTCGGCCAGCAATAGTGTCAAAGCACTGCGCGCATTTGCGGATCAACAAAAATACTACTACGTCACAGCGTTAGATGACAATCATTGGGATGAGCGTAAGGTCATAAAATTTGGCAGTGTTTCACGTTATCGCTCTGGTAAGGCGACACTGAGAGAAGTTGAGATCGAACTTGAAGATTCAAATGAAAAGGGCTACCTGATTAGTTCACGGGCAATAAAGATTGAATGGGATAATGGAAAGATGATAGAAGAGAGTAATGAAGTCCGGAAAGTCAAATTAAAACGAAATGATAAGGATCCGGAGATGATGAGAACATTATCATTTGCGCTTGAAAAACTGAATCGATTACGTATTCAAGGCCCGCGAGCGAAGTACATGGAATTTTCCTTGTCGTGGTCTAATTTAAACGCAAATATTAAATAAAATACTCGAATATTATGTATATCATAAAGATGGGGGTATGTGTTTAGATATTAAATAGATATCAGAATAGATATCTTACGGTAGTTCAGAAATGATTTTACGATATTCATCTTCTGTAAATACCCTTAAAGTTTCCGTCCGAATTGCTCCAGCTGCCCCTATAGTCATGGCAAGTTTGGTTGCTGTTTCGTCATCCGGGCCTTCCGCGATAACCACTGCATCGTATTTCCCCATGGCAAGGTAAAACGACTTTAATTCGCCTCCCATGGATTTGAATAACTCCTTTGCCGCATCAAGGCGATTAGGGCTATCTTTCATGTTTTCTACACCCTTTTGGGTATAATTTATAAGGGTCATATATGTAGGCATTTGAACACCTCCTCTTTTGTATACCCCCATCCTGATGATCAAAGTTTTAAAGTCTCAAAATGCCTGGCTTAAACAAATTATATTCTATTGTTTATCAGGCACCTTTTTACCTATGGATTTCAAAGCTTCTTCGATTGTTGACCAGTTGCTAAACTCAAAAGAATAGCCTTTAATGTCGAAAAACTCAGTCATAAATTTGCGAAAATAAGCAGATGCTTCATCATATTTGCCAGGATTAATTAAATGGGCAGATAAGACCTTTAGCCCATTTTTGTCGCTGCTAACTGCCTTATCAATCGAAGTGGTAAACAAGCCCTCTGGTTGAGGGTATTGTTCAATTGCCCTTAACCAAGCAGCCAACACTTCCTTGTTTTTTACACCGGGTAATGGTTTTCAATAAAAATAATAGATATAGAAACCCCCTCTCCGATAAATGATTTAAGTTTTAAGAAAAACCAGTATCTATTCCAGAACAATAAGAAAATTAAAAATTGAAGAGTTACCAGTTATATGAATTTCGGATCCGAATGAGACTCAACAAAGAATAGGACCCCGAATGAGATCAATAGTCGAATGAGAGGATGTTCAGCATTTCGCTTCAGGGCACCAAGAGATGGTTGGTTGATGATTTTTCTATTTACCTACACGAAGTCGTTGTCATTGTCAATAATTTACCAAAAGCACTACATTAATCGGACGGGGTATTCGAAAAAACATGATAAAATAGACTCCTAGTTCTCCGGCAATGCATCTTGGGCGACCGGGCAGGCCAACTCGCAGTACCGGCAGGGTTTGGAGACTTTGCTGGCCTCCTCGATGCCCATAATCGGCCCATCAATCAATTCCACATCTGCATCGCGCTGGTCATTCTCCTTCTTGCAGAGCGCCCTCTCGAAGACCCCGCTTCGAAACGCCTCTCTCGGACAGGATCGGTGACAGGGCCTGTCGCAGCCATTGCATGGGTCGAAGTTGAGAGGGCCGGTTGGCTCGAGCTCAACCTCCATGAAAATCCCCCGAAGACGGACACGCGTTCCAAACTCCGGCGTGACCAGGAGGTTGTTTTTGCCGATCACCCCCAGTCCGGCCAGATGTGCAGAGTCCTTGAGGAAAGCTCCCCCAAACTCAATCTGGTACGGCAGCGAGAGGGCCTTGATGCCGAGTTCTTCACCCAGCCAGATACGCAGCTGTTTGGACTGCCTCCTCATCACTCTATTGCCGGGGGTAAAGCCCGGCACCTTCATACTCCACCAATCGAGGGCGGGCTCGGATGCCGGGTGAACCAATGCCCACACCAGTATAGATTTGTGCGCTTCGCGCCATTCCACGCCTTTGAATTTGAAGTAATTCGGCGATTCACAATCGTATTCTTCGTAAAACGGGGCGTTGCTGTAGACATCATAGGATTTGGAAGCCTTCAGATCTTTGATGCTGGCGATTCCTGCCAGTGATGCGCCCAACGCTTTCGCTTTGTCGACGATGGTCTTTTCGATCTTATTGTCGTCGGATTTCATGAATTTAGGTCCTTTCTCCCTTCTTTTCTATAGATTTTGATCAGCGCATCGGCCGCGACCACTCCTTGCCCTTCGGCCAAGAGCATCAGCGGGTTGATATCGAGTTCGACGATAGACGACGGGTCATTCTCTACCATGCTGGCAACCGCCAGGATGACATCAGCGGCGCCGTTCAAATCGGCAGGCGGCGCCCCCCTAAAACCGTTAAAGAGCGGTGCACATTTCAGTTGACCCAATGCGTGCAGCACTCGCTCTCGGGTGGTCGGCATCAAGAGTGACACACTGTCTTTCATCAGCTCCACCAGAATTCCACCACCGCCGACCAAAAGATAGGGGCCGAATTGCTCATCACGGGCCACTCCGACAATGAGCTCAGCCACGACGCCGTCGACCATTTTCTCGATCAGATAAGACTCGCAGAGATCCGACATCGCCATCACCGCTGCCGACACGGCCTCCGCGCTGCCAAGACCAAGTCTGATGCCCCCAACTTCGGTCTTGTGCGCAAAGCCCAATGCCTTTACGGCGACCGGATAGCCCAACTCCCCGGCCGCCACAACCGCCTCCCTGGCGCTGTCAACGACTCGCGCCGAAGGGATCGGTACGCCATACCTGGCAATAAGCTCCTTGGATTCGGCCTCGTCCAACACCTTGACAGCACCGTCCTGTCGTTGACCGACGCTCGTGAGCAACGGTGGGCTGGGAGGCCGGCGCCAGGCAGCGCCTATATCCACCGCCGCCTGGATGCCGGCGATCCCGGCATCGATGCCGGCAAGCAGTGCAACGCCGTCTTTCATCAAACGCGCCGCCACCGACTCCGACATCGTATCTGAAAAGGTCGCCAGCACGGCGGCCTTGGTGCCGGTCTGCTGTGCAGCTCGCACAAACCCCCTCTCGGCCCCGCCCCAGGATGACTGGTCACAAAGGTCTTGTCTGGGATAATCGAGCAGACACAGCGATACATCGAAGTCTTCCGACAAAAAAGCGGTAAACTTTTCGGCCATATGCTCCTCGTCATCCCAGTTGAACATCTGGTAATCGAACGGATTGGCGGCCACGACCCGCTCGTGCACCGTCGCGCGAAGACGTTGCGCCACCTTTTCGGACAGTGGCGGCATGGTCAGGTTCGGGCCCATGGCGTCGGCCAGAAGCGTGAGATCACCCCCCGAAGTGCTCATAGCCCCGATCCGGCCACCGTTCAATGGGCCGAGAACATGCAACACCTTCAGCGCTTCCATGAGCGCTTCCAGCGAATCGACGCGAGCCACACCGAGGCGCTCGAACAGAGCACTCGCCAATGCGTCGGAGCCGGCAAGTGACGCCGTATGCGATACCACCATTTTC
>JARFPZ010000409.1 GCA_029288035.1 Desulfosarcina sp. | reverse complement strand
AATCTCAACCGTTGCATCTCATTATATTTCTTCGAGGGGGCACCATCGAAACCGCTTCAACGCCGTGCCGGCGATGCCCCAACGGTTCTTGTTAAAGTTCACTTTGATGTTGTCATGACGATGATTGCTGGCACGCTGTACAATATGCTGGCCCATAAACTGCGGGAGTTTTAAGATGGTGATGCGCCAAAGATCTGCCGTCATCTCGTCAAATGCAAGGCGAATATAACTTTGAAATTGGATTTCTTCACGGTGACAGATGGTTCCCCGGTTGCTTGTAGTTATGGCCAACGGCACTGGCGTTTCCTGCCTTAAAACCCTTCTACCTGTTTGGGGAAGTAATCTTCGCAAGTTCCCTCCCGATAAACATCCGCTGTGGCACAATGCAGACCACCGCCGAAGGGACTCACATCTGCAAACTCGACCGGAATTACTTCGAAACCCAGCTTGTCGAATTGTGCCATCTGGTCTTTTTCCTGGGCATCCACACAAATGGTTTTCGGATCCAGCACAAGCGTATTCATGGATAGCCACGGGCTGCAAAATGACAACGGCGGATAATCGTCCAGCGCCGGTTTGGCACTTTTAACGACTTCCCAGTCGTTCCTTTTAAAATATTCGAGCATGTTCGGCGCGAGCGGTATCCGCTTGGGATTTGAAAGTGCGAGCCCTGGGCGCAGAAGAACAAAAGTGGCGTCAATGTGAAATCCATTCTTTTCATAAAACCAAATAGTGTGAATGCGATGCTTGGAGAAATGTCGCTTCAGCCATTCAATTCCAGCTTTGTTGGTCACCGACGAGTTATAAACAAAGAGGTCCTTTCCGGCACGCCCAATATCAGCGGCATCAAAACACGGTTCTTTTTCCGTCAAGATCCAATCGCGTTCATAGATTGCTTTTTCTTGTTCTTCTTTACTCTTCTTTTCCCATTTGCGCCAATAGTCTTTTTTATAAGTTTCATCCGTCAATCTCGGTTTAGGTGCGGACTCCCATTTGAAAAAGGGATCTTCTTTGAAATACTGCTCCAGTAACGGGCGATAGCATAGATACTCGTGCCAGCGGCTTCGCTGGGACATTGTGGCTTCCAGGATTTCATTACCGACGGTTAGCAGAAGATCCCTTGGTGGCATGCAACCAAACATGGATTTCTGCACCCAGTCCGGGGTTCGCACTTCCTGGCTAAAATCCAATAGCGTCGGCCGGTCAACACGGATTCCCCGACCCTGCAATAACTTGGCGAAATTATCCAACTGCTCGTTGGCCCGGGCTTCCATTTCCTTTGGTAAAGGACCGTAAGTACCCAGCGGAAATCCATGATCCGGCCAGTTGCGTTCTGTGGCCGGTTCCGGAGCCTGAACCATGGTTCCATCGGCACGACCGACGATAACATGTTTAAGTGGGTCCCACTCATTCCACGAATTTACGATCGTTTTGGATAGTTTTTTTTGTTCTGACATCATGACCTCCTTGACAAATCAACGATATGAAAAAGTCTGTAACCAAGGTGCAGCGTAGCAAGACTCAGTCTAAAACCGAAAAAAGATATAAATCAATAGATAAAATTGCTATTTGCTTATGAATGAAACATTTTTGGTTCAATCATAATTGTTATTGACTTTGGATTCAAGATAAATTATATGAACATTCAATTAATTTCAATTTTGCATACTATCTCTTGTTATAACAGCGGTAGAAGCATCGGCGAATTGACTCTATTTGCGCCTTTCAACAAGTTCTTTCTGGAGAAACTCATCAAAAAAACAAAAATTATAAGAAGTTATCAAAAAGCCGAAATACGCAAGCCTGAAATCCTTGAAAGTTATTATCAAGTTCTGATTGAGGAGGGGTTTGAAGGAATATCCATAAACAAAATAGCCAAGCGCATGAACATCCACCCCAGCCTGATCATCCATTATTTTAAAACAAAAGAAAACTTAACCATCGAACTGGTGGATTCACTCATCGAAAAATACGAAGCCCCCGAGTTTCTAAAGCTCGACCATATTCAGGATTTGGAACAGCGATTTCAATTAATGATCGATACAATTTTTTCTTTTGAATGGTCCCGTACGATCGATCCCGGCCTGCATTTCGGCTTTTACTATCTTAGCTTCAGAAATCCGAAAATTAGAAAAGCATATGAAAAGATGCTACAGCACTTTAGGGATTATCTGGTGCACGAGCTGGAGCTTTATCGTCAGGTAGGAATCGTAAAAGTAAAAAACACCAAAATGGCGGCTGATACGATTGTGACCCTGATGGAAGGTTTAGAATTTCATGCCCATTTTTTGTCTGAAGGGCAAACATTTGAAAAGTATGCAGATTATACCAAACACCTTGTGATATCCATGTTAAAAGATGAAAGGTTTTCGTCTAATTATGGATATTATACGAAACAGAAAAATTCTCCAAAGTCGTTAATCGAGAACCAAAGGAGATACGCTCATGATTGATTTTGAGGACGATTACACCAGTGATTATAAAGGTCGGGATGTAAAGGCAGCGTGTAAAGAGGCCCAACAAATGGTGGATACCATCCTCACCCCGCCGGATCAAACACCGCTTAATGCGCGAGAGGAAATTGCGCGAAAAACGGTTCGTAACTTTCGCGACCACATTAACAAAGGCTTTTTAGAGTACCGTAAATCCGTATCAGAAGCCACCAATTTTGCCATGACTGAGTGGACCGGCAAGGGTTCGATACTGGTGGATGCGCTGGATCGAGAATTTTTGGATGTCCTCGGCGGTTACGGACTTTATTCCTACGGTATCCGGCATCCCAAAATTGTTGCTGCCGTGAAGGCCCAATTGGATCGTTCCCCCCAGTACAGCCAGGAATTGCTCGACCCCCTGCGTGCCCAGCTCGCAAGGGTCATCGCCTTGTTAACCCCGGGTAAGATCCAATATGGTTTTTTTGCTAATTCCGGAACGGAAGCTGTGGAAGGCGCTATGAAGCTGGCCAAGCTTTACACCGGCCGTAAGGGATTTATATCCATGCTCAAGGCTTTTCATGGCAAAACCTTAGGTTCATTGTCTTTGATGGGCAAAAAAAATTTTCGCGAACCGCTGCTGCCCCTTTTAGAGGGTGTGCGTCACGTCCCTTTTGGGGATGCTGATGCGGTCGAACAGACTTTGGCAGCGGCCAAAGCGGTGGGGGATGGTATCGCCGCTGTGGTCGCCGAACCGGTTCAGGGTGAGGCCGGAGCAGTGGTGCCACCCGATGAGTATTGGCCACGGTTGCGGGAGATCTGCAGCCATTACGGAGTGCTTTTAATTGCAGATGAGGTTCAAACCGGTATGGGTCGCACCGGCGAGATATTTGGTGTTGATCACTGGCAGGTGGCGCCCGATATCCTCTGCCTGGGCAAGGCCCTGGGCGGCGGCGTGGTGCCCATGTCGGCATTTTTCTCGACCGCCAAAATCTGGGAATGCATGGAGCCCAATCCGTTTATGCACACCACGACTACCGGCGGCAATCCTTTGGCCTGTTCAGCAGCACTGGCGGCCATTACTGTCCTGCTGGAAGAAGATCTGGCCGGACAGGCCAAAACAAAAGGTGCGTATATGCTAAGCCAGTTGAGACAACTTCAAGAACGCTATCCCGGCGTCCTGGCCGATATCCGCGGCCTGGGGTTATTGATCGGTATGGAATTTCCCACCGATGGCATCGGCTATAAAGTGGCAGCCGGTCTTTTTTCACGCGGTGTGCTGGCAGCCGGTACGTTGACCAATGCCAAGACCATTCGGATTGAGCCTGCGCTTAATGTTCCTCAGGAGATCATAGATGAAGTCCTCAACCGGCTCGAAGATGTTTTCAAAACCATCGAAATGCCAAAACGTGCTGAACCCATGAACCTTTATGCCGGACAGGTACTGCATGTCGATTTAACGGCACAAGAGATCCAGCCCAAGCCCATTAACAAAGACTGGCTGCAGGACTATATCGGCGGCTGGGGTTTAGCGGTCAAATATTTTTACGAAAAGGTGGACCCCAAAATCGATCCCTTATCTGCCGAAAACGCCCTGGTAATCATGACCGGTCCCCTTTGCGGCACCCTCGCACCCACGGCCTCACGCACC
Source organism: Desulfosarcina sp. (assembly GCA_029288035.1). Taxonomy (GTDB): domain Bacteria; phylum Desulfobacterota; class Desulfobacteria; order Desulfobacterales; family JAFDCJ01; genus JAFDCJ01. The sequence goes on along the minus strand of JARFPZ010000409.1, from coordinate 8,293 downwards.
AGCCTGGTTTCCAAATCGCCGCATACTGGAACTATCTTCGAAACCAATGTGGGCGGCGCCTTCGGGCCCGAGCTTAAATTTGCCGGTTATGACGGTATCGTTATCACCGGCAAGGCCGAACATCCGGTATATCTGCGGATCGAAGATGACAATGTAAGCATAGAAGACGCGGAACCCAGCCGGGGAAAAGGGATCTTTGAAACCGAACAATGGCTGGCTGGGGAAATGGGCCATGGTGTCAAAAGCCTTTGCATCGGGCCGGCCGGCGAAAATCTTGTGACCTATGCCTGTATCGGATCGGAGGCATATCGTCAGATGGGCCGTGGCGGTGCCGGAGCGTTGTTTGGGGCGAAAAACCTCAAAGCCATTGCCTGCCGGGGAAGTGGCGGTGTCCAGGTGGAAAATCTGGGTGTGTTTTTGGAAAAAGTTACCCAGCATAAAGAATCCAATCTGTTAACCGATGAAAATCTCTGGGCCAAAAATGACGGCACCCCCATGTTGATTGATGTAACCAATGAAATCGGCATCCACCCGACCCGCAACTATAGTGCCGGTGTTAACCCGAACCGGCATTCCCTGGATGCCGAGGCGATCAATGCAGTTAAAATTGGCGATCGCGCCTGTGCCTCATGTCCCCTGGGCTGCGGAAATTTCACATCGATCAATGGGGTTCAGATGGAAGGGCCGGAATACGAGACCCTCTGCCTGGGAGGATCGAATTGCGAGATAAACGACATGGAGCAGGTCATGCGGTTCAATCGGCTTTGCGATGATATGGGCCTGGACACCATGTCTGCCGGTGGTACTATCGGGTTGGCCATGGAGCTGAGTGAATCAGGTGTTAAGGATTTTGGGCTGAAGTTCGGTCAGGCTGAGGAATATTTAAAAGTTATTGCTGAAATTGCAAACCTATCCTCCCACCGCGGACAGGATCTGGCCCTGGGCGCAGCCCAATTGGCGGAAAAATACGGTGCGCCTGAAAAAGCAGCCCATTCCAAAGGATTAGAGATGCCGGCATATGATCCCAGAGGCAGCTACGGCATGGGCCTGGCATATGCCACCAGCGAGCGCGGCGCCTGTCATTTGAGAGCATTTACCATATTTGCCGATGATCCCTTTAAACTCAGGGCCATGGCAAGGGATGTGATCGATGGACAGAACGGCAATGCGGTAAAGTGGTCGATGTGTTTCTGTGATTTCTGGGGGTCCATAGATACCACCGGGATGGCCGACATGCTGGCGGCCGGCTTAGGGCGGCAGGTTTCGGCGGAAGACCTAAACAGGGCCGGGGAGAGGATATGGAACCTGATCCGGTTGTTTAATCTCAACGCCGGTTTTACTGCGGCAGATGACACCCTCTCTGAGAAAATTACCAAACAAGCACTTAAACACGGGCCCCACGAGGGCAGGGTTTTGAATGCAGAAACCCTGGAAGAAATGAAAGCGCTTTACTACCATCTGCGCGGCTGGGATGAGGTAGGCCGACCCAAAGAGAATAAGTTAAGGGAACTTGGATTGCATGGTTTATGATGGGTAACGTAACATGATCAATTTGGAGAAATTTGGAAAAGGTTGGAGGAAATAAATGGAAAAGCACCTGTTGGCCATACCAAACCGCTGTACCGGTTGCAATCGTTGCACCTACGTGTGCGCTGCCGTCAAAGAGGGCATGTTCATGCCCTCCAAGGCGCGGCTAAAAATAAACAACTTCCCTTTCGAGGGATACTCGGTGCCAAGTATATGTTTTCAATGTCCCAAACCGGATTGTCTGGAAGCCTGTCCCGAAGAGGCGATTTATAAAAACGAGAGAGGTGTTGTTGCCGTCAATGTCCCAAAGTGCAATGGTTGCGGTGACTGTGTGGCCGCATGTCCTTATGGTATGATCGAGCAATACGGATCCGGAAAGGCCTATAAATGTGATCTGTGCGGCGGCAATCCGGCTTGTGTGGCCGAGTGTCATTATGGCGCCCTGGTTTTTAAAGAAGCCGATAAGATCTCGCGCAAACAACGGGGTATCCAGATGAAACAGCGCATCACCGAGGGCACCCCAGAAGCTAAGCGCTATCAACTGGCAACCAACATTCTCAATGATGCAGTCCGTGTTCCGCGCACCCCTGGATATTTAGGTTGATCAATAATGGAATTGATGATTAAGAATTGACCGGCTTGGCGTCTTTGCGATAACAATCTATTCCAAAACAAGGATTTTGGAGATAGGCAAATGAGCCCCCAAAAAGAAAAGGGTTTATCCGTTAACGAAATTGACAAACGCTTCGGGGATGTAGAGGCTTTGGTGGGTGTTTCCCTGGATGTCCAGGAAGGTGAGTTTTTCACCCTTCTGGGGCCTTCCGGCTGCGGCAAAACCACACTGCTGCGTATCGTTGCCGGTTTGGAGCTCCCAGATGCCGGCCGGGTAATTTTAGGTGGACAGGATATCACAACACTGCCGGCCACCAAACGCCAGGTGAACACGGTTTTTCAAAGCTATGCCCTTTTTCCCCATCTTAATATCTTTGAAAATGTGGCCTTTGGTTTGCGTGCCCGCAAGTTCCCCCTGGATGAAGTGGAGAGTCGGGTCAACCGCCGGCTGGAAATGTTGGGTTTGCAGGAAATGGCTGATCGCCTCCCCCATCAATTATCCGGCGGCCAGCAACAACGGGTGGCTCTGGCACGGGCATTGGTCAATGAGCCGCAAGTGTTGTTATTGGATGAACCCATGTCCGCCCTGGATGCCAGACTGCGGGCTCAAGTTCAAGTTGAACTGCGACGGCTGCAGCGCAAGTTGGGTCAAACATTTATCTTGGTGACCCACGATCAGGCAGAGGCATTGGTGGTTTCTGACCGCCTGGCTGTAATGAGCCAGGGCCGCATCATTCAGTTCGGCACCCCCAAGGAGGTCTATGAGCAGCCCAAGACACGTTTTGTGGCTGAATTTTTGGGTGCCGCCAATTTAATTCAGGGCCGAAGGTTAAACCAAGGTGTTGAAACCGACATCGGTTTTTTTCACCTTAACGCTCATCCTACATGGGATCATGGCCCGGTGGCCATTCGGCCCGAACGAATTCGAATTACGGCAAATCCGCCGGAAAAAAATGCCGTTAAAGTTCAAGTGCGAGAAGCCATTTACCGGGGGACCAATCTTGATCTGTGGTGTGAACCGGGGCCCTTGCGCGTGCGCACCACCGCCGAACACAACTATGAACCCGGTCAGGAAGTCTGGCTGGAGCTTCCACCGGAAGGTTTGGTGATTTTGGATGAATAAATTACTCGTCTGGTATGGTGAACTGACAACCCGGCAAAATCTCGCCAAAAGGGGTCTTTTTTTTCTGGGGGCCGGAATGCTTTGGCTGATGGTATTTCTGGTGTTGCCGGGATTCGTTCTGATTGCGGTCAGTTTTACCACCCGCGGGGCTTATGGACAGCTCGAGTGGCTTTTTACAATCGAAAATTATAAGCGTTTGGCCGGTTTTAGTTTGTTCGGGTGGACCGCAGACTATATTATGATCGTTTTTCGTTCCGTGTGGGTTGCTTTTATAACGACCTTGATTTCAGTGGTTCTTTCCTATCCGCTGAGCTTTTTTATTAGCGCCCGGCCCGAGCGTAACCGCTATTTTTGGCTCACTCTTGTAATTATCCCATTCTGGACCAATATGGTCATTCGAACCTATGCCTGGTTTTTGATTCTGGCGCCGGAGCTTCCCCTGGCCAAGCTGGCATCTTATTTCGGCCTTATACCGGCCGGTTCCCCGCTTTATCCAAATTCCTTTGCTGTATACCTGGGGATGGTCTCCATGTATCTACCGTTTGTGACCTTGCCCCTTTATGCAAGTGTCGAGCGCCTGGACTGGACCCTTGTCGAAGCTGCCCAGGATCTGTATGCCTCTAAGGTGAGAGTTTTCACCCAGGCTATTTTACCCCAGACCTTGCCGGGGCTTTCGGTGGGCATAATTTTAACATTTGTGCCGGCCATGGGTATGTTTGTTGTTCCGGATCTGCTTGGTGGGTCCAAATATATGCTGGTGGGAAATCTCATTCAACAACAATTCGGTGCCAGCCGTGACTGGCCGTTTGGTGCGGCTATCAGCATGGGCCTGATGGTTCTGACCATGATCAGTCTTCAGTTTTATCGGCGCAGAAGCAAAGAGATTGAATTCGTATGAGAAAGTCTACTCCCTTGATTACCATTGTGGCAATCGTTACCGTTGGATTTCTCTATCTTCCGCTGGTGGCCGTGGCCGTCTTCTCGGTAAACGCCACGCGCTACGGACTGGTCTGGCGGGGCTTTACCCTGGACTGGTACATCAAGCTGTTCCACAATGAATTCATCCTGGAGGCTGCCTGGAATACCCTGGTGCTCGCAGTGGTCTCAACAATAGTGGCCACTATTCTGGGAACGATCCTGGCCATCGGCATGGACCGTTTCCCCTGGGGCCGGAAAGCCAATACTTTCCTGGACCTTGTTTTACATATCCCGGTGGTAATTCCAGACATCATTTTGGCAGCTGCATTGGTGGTTGCCTTCGGACTTTTACGGTTTACTTCATCCTTATTTGAGCCGGGGCTATTTAATATGGTTATTGGGCACATCACATTTCAAATTTCTTTTGTTGCATTGGTGGTGCGCAGCCGGCTGGTGAGTATCGGCCGGGATGTCGAAGAAGCGGCCCGGGATCTTTTCGCCAGCACACCGTATTTGTTGTGGCGCGTGACGTTTCCGATGCTGCTGCCGGGGATTGTGGCCGGCGCCATGCTGGCCTTTACCCTTTCCCTGGATGATTTTGTTATCAGCTTTTTCACGGCCGGACCCGATTCCGTCACCTTGCCGCTGTTCATTTTTGCAGCCGTCCGGCGGGGCGTCACCCCCCAGATCCATGCTCTGTCCACCCTGGTGGTGTTGATTACGGTTATCATGATTATCGGAATGGAACGATTTACCCGTAAATAATTGTCAAATTAAGATAGGACCCGTATGGCGACAGTGGTTATTCGTTAATAACAAACTTTCAATTGAGCATTTTCGTTCAATTGAAGAAACGGAAAGGAGGAAATAATGAAAAAATTGATTTTCGTATTGTTGGCCTTGTCGATTGTTTTCGGCGGAACGGTTTTTGCGGCCGAAAAGGAGCTCAAGATTTTCATCTGGTCTGAATATATGGATGAAGAGAACATGCCCAAAGATTTTGAAAAGGCCACGGGCATCAAAGTGCGGTTGGATCTTTACGAATCCAACGAAGATATGATGGCCAAACTGCAGGCCGGTGGTGTTTCCCAATATGACCTCATCGTCCCATCAGATTATATCATGCCCAGCTTGATTAATCTGAAGCTGATTCAAGCCCTGGATCATTCCAAGATTCCAAACCTAAAAAATCTGGGGACTAAATTTCAGCAAACCACCTTTGATCCTGGCAACAAATACTCAGTCGGCTATCAATGGGGAACTGTGGGCTTAATGTACCGAAAGGATAGAATTAAAGCGGAAGATGCCAAGAGCTGGGCCATTGTTTTCGATCCCAAAAAAGACCCGGGACCGTTTGCGCTGATCGACTCCGTGCGAGAAATGATGGGTATCGCTTTGCTTTACCTTGGATACGATTTCAACAGCATTGTACCAAAAGAACTCAAGGCCGCATCTGATTTGCTGGTTCAGACCAAGAAGCGCCAAAGCTGTTTGGGGTTTAAAGGTGGTGTCGGAGGGAAAAACGATGTCGTTGCCGGAGCGGCTTCCGCAGCCATTGTATATAACGGAGATGCCATCCAGGCCATTGCCGAAGATCCGGAGAAACTTGGTTTCGTGGTGCCCAAAGAAGGTAGTGAGGTTTGGTTGGATTCCATGTGTATTCCGGCCAAAGCCCCCAATCCGGATAACGCACATAAATGGATCAACTGGATACTGGATCCCAAAGTCAATGCGTCGCTTTCCAACTACAACCATTTTGCCACGCCCAATGATGCGGCCAAACCTTACCTGAATAAAGAAGATCTGGCAAATCCGGGTGTATGGCCTCCGCCCGAGGTCATGGAAACCCTGTTTTTCACCAAGGACCTGGGCAAGGACAACCGTATAATGGATGAGGCGTGGACTCGAGCAAAATCCCATTAAAGGGCCAAGTGCGGATTTAATTCTCTGGGCCTGAATTGGCCATAAGGAGGAATACGCCTGAATAAACGTAAAAGGGAGGTCGGTATAAGCGACCTCCCTATTTTAATTTTCAAGCAGGGGTAGAGAATGAAGAAAATTCTAATTATCGGTGTGGGTGCCCAGGGTAGTACCATTGCTAGACGAATGGATGAACACCCGGAGGTATCTGAAATTATTTGTGCGGATTATGATATTAAGGCTGCGGAAAAATTGATCAGCGCACTGAAAAAGGCCAGCGCCTTAGGGCTTGACGCCAAGGACCTAAATAGTGTCATCCAGGCCGCAGCCGGCTGTGACTTAATCGTAAATGGGTTGCCTCTCCAGTATGACCTGCTCATCATGGAGGCGGCCCTGGCGGTAAATGCTTCATATCTGGATATGGCAGGCCCAATGGAAGATATTGGTTTTGTTGAAAGCTACAAGCTGATTTTTTCACAATGGCATAAAAAATTTAAAGAAAAGAAGCTTACGGCAATGGTCGGTTGTGGATCCTCGCCCGGTCTGGCCAATATCATCGCGCGAGAATCCGTGGATGAGATGGATTCCTGTGATCATATTGGTATTTATATCTACGAGGGAGTATGGGCCAAGCGTTATACGCCATTCTGGTGGTCACCGGAAGTGGCCCTTGGGGATATGGCATATAACACGTTTCGATTTGAAAACGGAAAAATCATAGAAGACAACCCCTTCAGTCGCCCGGTGATGATGAAATTCAGCGGAATCGATCGGTCGGTTCGCATGGTCGATCATGAACATGATGAGCCGGTTACCATGGGATTGCTGGCCGATAAGGTCCTCAAAGGCGTTAAAAACGTCGAGTTTAAATATGGCGGGCCCCATGTCGAGCTTTCCGAAGCTCTTTATCAAATGGGGCTGCTTTCAAAGAAGGCCGTAAACATCGATGGGACCGACATTGTTCCGATGGACCTGGTTCTCAAACTGTGTCCGCCGGCCCCGAAGTTTCCGGATGAGATCAAGACCATTATAGATGAGGGATTGGTTATGGAAGAAGGCGCATTTCTGGTGCGGGTCGATGGTTCCAAAAATGAAAAGCCCATGCGAATCGACTGTAATGTCAATGCACCAGGATTGGTGGAGGCCTTTGAAAAAAGCGGTCTAAGCCATGAAGCCTATATAACGGGGCAGTGTGCTTCAGTTTTTGTGAGCATGATGGTAGATGGTGCCTTTACCGCCGAAGGACTGTTTGTCCCCGAACAACTCCATGCCGATGCGCGCCGTTATTGCTTCGAGAAACTTGCCAAATTGGGAATGACCATAGAGAAGAGGATCGAGTTTAGCGATGCCCGATAAGATGATTTTTTCAACTATTTTATTTAATTAGCCTGAATTCCCATAGATACAATTCATGCTGACAAAAAGCTTTCTCCAAACACTGTGTTTGTTGCTTCCCGAACCCCTATGTGTTAAAATTAATATAAAGATATAACCACATAGTTATAAATAGAACCCATCTAAAGGCACACTTCAATCAACAATTCTGTGATAAATAGTGCCATAACACAGGCTCATATGTATTTAGAGATCAATTTATTTAACTTGTTATAATTTAACATTATATGAAGAATATATCCCATCTCTTGCGGCTCTAGCTTTTTTCTGGTTCGACGCCAATGCTCAAATTGTTCCTGGACCTGATTAAGAGGGGACGGTTTGTTTGCTGGGGCTGGTAGATCCATTCGCTATTCTCCTTTATTTTGGAATAACCAATGGTAGATCATCGCGGATTATTTTTCATGCACGCTTGCCGAAAGGACACGATGTTCTGGAAGCGCTGCAGTATGCAAATGTCGGTCAAGGAATTCTTGCCGGTTTTTCCATTCTGTTTTGCGCAATGATACTCGATCGGATCGTCCAGGGTAAACGTAAGTAACGTGCCTTCTTCTTCTAATCTTGCCTGGATCATAAAACAAAACGGCGGTAATTTATTATCAATTTGTCTGAGAAATTAGCGTTTCAATTACCTTCCGGCCGTCTTCGCTTTGCCAGTCCCGATAACCTCTGGCATAGGCGACGACCTTGCCCCGGGGATTTATGAAAAAACTAATCGGGACGCCACGCACACCAAACTGAGCAAAGAATTCAGACTTGGAATCTAGTAAATTCAGGAACGTCAGGTTACGACTTAGG
>JARFPZ010000363.1 GCA_029288035.1 Desulfosarcina sp. | reverse complement strand
TTCCGGTGGCAAATTCTGCAGCCAGCGGTCATAACGCGCCTTAATGACCTGAGACCGTGTCGTAGATTTTTGTCCCAGACGCTTCTCACCCAAAACCAGGTAGGCAATTGCGCCCACCAGCGGCAAGAAGAAGACCAATATCAGCCATGCCAGAGATGTCGCTACCGGAAGCCGCACCTGGATGACCCGAATGGACACGCCGATAATGATCAGCACATGCACTAGTGTCAGAAAATTGAAAAAAGAAAAAAGTTGCATTTTTTAGATATCCAGACAAACTCTTCCAGGTACGTCGCCCCGATGAGCGCCAGACCCAGAAAAATTCCCACGATGAACAAACGCCAACCCAGGTGGATGCCCGCATAAAAGGTGGTTAGCGCCAGCAAGAGCAGAATAATCAAACCGGTATTTTCATTAACTACCCAGGGCAACAGGTCCAGGTATCCCTGGTGGTCCGAAAATCCACCCATAATCATAATGGTCTCACCTTGAAGAAACCGTTCCCAATAAAACCGCAACCTAGCCGTATTTGGCTAACAAACTTTCCAGCATCTTTTTTACTCCTGTAAAAAGAAAGTTTGCACGATATTTGAAGCGTCTTTCATTTTATCGCTCAAATTGACATCTCCTGAGATTTGCAAACTATTAGGATTGTTCCAGGACTTCCCGCAGTTCCTCTTCTTTGTCCTTGGTGAGCGAAGTTTTGAGAACCTTGCCCTTGAATCCTTTGAGTCCCTCCAGCACCTTGTCAGGGGTGGCCTTACGCACCAGTACAAAGAGAGCGGAGGTTCCCGGCTGGAACGTCTCACCGAGTTCCTTGATGAAATCGTCGTTGATACCGAGATCACGAAACTTGCCCGAAAGGGCGCCGGCGCCGATCGCAGCGCCAAACAATTGAAATTACGCGCTGATAGTGAGGGTCTACCTTATCAAACCCTGCTTTCAAGCATTGTGCACAAATTTGTTACTGACCAGCTGGTGGATAAGAAAAATATTCTCAAAAGCATAGAATTGCTCAAAGCACAGAAGAATTCACTCTAAAAGCTTGCCACCAGACCGGTCGACACACCGCAGCCGTAAGGGTCCAGGAGCCCATCGCCGTCAGTTTTTTTGCCTATCGTCAACTCTCGATGGACAAAAGAAAAATATCCTCGGGTTCTCCATTGTAATGAACAAGTTTCAACTCAAAAAAAAACCTATTTAAACAACTTCCCGCCATAGTGATCGAAATGTTTATCAATTTCTTTGGCAAAATGTTCCAGGAACTTATCCATCTTTTCGCCTTCATGCTGCATCACGCTTTCAGCGATATTAGATGCTTTATCATATGCTTTTTCAAACTCATGATCATCCAGGCCGCTGATTTCTTTGGCCTCTTCCTTGGTAATGTGTCCGTGGTGGGCAAAAACCGATGCAAATACGCCACTTAAATGTTTCACTTTTTCTTTAGCCATTTTGTGTCTCTCCTTTCAATTTTTGTCAATTTTCTCTCCTCCGATATGAAAAGTGGTTCGATAACTCATCATCCGTCGCTTGCGTGCGCACCACCTTCTGCCTTCCGCGAACGCTCACCGTATCCTTTGGCCCAGGGATTGGCGCTCAGACCGTGGAAGATAATACTGAGAATTAAGGTACATACCACACCCATGGCAAGAACGCCACCATTGGGCAGATTGGCATTCAGCACGATGACAGCAAACACGATGCTGGCCAGGCCCCGGGGCCCAAACCAGCCCATAAAGACCTTACCCTCGGTGTTGATCTTCAAACCGGTGAGCGCAAAGAACACCGGCAACATGCGGATAAGGGTCAGACTCAAAATGGCATAGATCAATATAGCCCAGCTGAAATGACCCAGTGCATTGCTGACCACTGCTGCACCGAAAATCACCCAGGTGATCAACGTCATGATATCGCCGCTGCCCTCTGCTGCGCGCAAAAACTCTTCCCGGTGCTGTTTCGCCAGGACGCCGAACAGCAACCCTCCGCTGAAGGCGGCGATAAAACCGCTTCCCCCTAAAAACTGAGCCGCAGCGAAACAGGCAAGTGCCAGCGCTACGATCGGAACCTGTATCCAGGTTTCGGTCAGCCAGTGCCGCCGCCAGGCAATCCGTAACAGACCTACAGCCAGTGCAGTAAGCAGCAAACCGACAACTAATCCAATGCCAATCTCCTCAGCAACCAGTTTCAAGGCCAACAGCCAGTGGCTCCCTTTCTCGACCTATCCCGTGGCGAGTGCCAGAAACAAGAACAGGATCGCAACAGGCTTTTCTTCTGCGGACACCGATGACACGGATACCGATAGCATCATAGCTGCAATGGCGAAAATAAAAAAATACAGCGTTAGCTTAAGAATAAGGCTTGATTTTCGAATCATTGTCATCTTGTTTTCTCTTCGGAACGAAAGGTTAGGGGTTCACCGTTCCGGGTTGAAGGATTGAACCCATAAAAAGGTTTCCGGTTCAGCGTTCCCCGTTCAGGGTTGGTGGATTTCAATCGATTCTAATATTCCTCGACCCTCTGAACCCTTGAACCTCCGAACCCAGCTACTCGACCAGCTCGATCTCGTCCGGCCGCCGGAACGGTCATGATCATGGCCTCCACAGCGCGGGAGAAATCCATGTGGTCCCAGACCTTTCGTGCCGTTTCCTCGGTGGGGACGCCGTCTACAAACTGCAGGGTACCCAGGCGGGTCTCTGTCCTGTCGGGCGTCACGACGTTTGGCGGGATTTTGGTGGTGTACTTCATTTTAGGCGGTTGGGCCCACACGGATACAGCCAGGCTGACTGTTATCATTGCAGCCAGAGCCAGGGTAACGTACTGTTTTGTTTTCATTTGGTTTTCTCCTTCAAAATCGGCAGGTGCAGTTCATACAGACTGTTGAGCACTCCCGCCAGCTGGGCCTGATCCTTCAGCCGGCCTGTCAACACTGTCACCGTCGATTGATCCGCTTGTTGCGTGATTTAATAAGCATGCCTCCCAGACGATCGGACCAACTTTCGTCCAAAGCCCCTGCGACTTCGATGCGATAGGTGGCCGGCGTCCAGAGCTTTAAATGCTTTCCATTGCGATCTTCAGGCATGGTTCATATTCCCCTCAAATAATCCGATAAAAAGATCCGGGTGGTTTCCAGTCTTAAATCATAACCTATAAACGTGGTTAATCATCTTTATCGTTTCCCAGAGAGGGTGGAAACCCCCAAAATGGGCTAAAAATGGGGGATATTATATTTCTATCTGAAAAAAAGGAGGATGGTGAGAATCGGAGGGTGGAATCTTTTGATTGTGGCCCGCCCTGGCGCGACGGCCTCAATTTATCAGCACCAAAAGTGATCAACAAAAAGTTGGAGTTAATGTAGACACTCTTCGTAAAGCAGGTCTGGGGCCGGGGATTTGGGATTCTTGATTGTGGAATATCAGATCAGAAAGCGGAAACTACTTAAATAAAAGTCGCGGGTAGCTGAACTATCCGTTCCGCGACCAACTGGACATCATCGCTATTGTTGATCACGATCCCCAAAGGAAGGTTGTTGTTGTAGACAAAGTTTTTCAATGTTTGTATCTGACGCTGTTTAACCACACTACCAAGCTTTATTTCAATCGGCAGGGTCCCAAACGGTCCTTCCAGAATCAAATCTATCTCAGCGCCATTTCTTGTACGAAAATAATAATAGTTCCAGTTTACAGTTTCGGTTGCTTGGATTCCTTTAATTATTTCTTCGGAAATATAAGCCTCAAATGCGGCGCCCACATTGGGATAATTTAGCAGCTGATCCCTTCGGGTAATGCCCTGGATATAATTGGTCAGTCCACTGTCTCGAATGTTGCCCTTTGGCATTTTGACAACGGACTTGCTTACGCTTTTTTCATAACTGGGCGTATTTCTCCAAATATAGCTGCCCTCGGCAATTTGCAGATAATCCCGAATCGCCTTTTCGGAAATATCTAAAGATCTTCCAGCTTGTGAACGATTTATAATTGTTCCGCTAAGCGCAGATAGCATGGTAACAAATCGCTGATATTTTACTAGATCAAGCCTTGGGAAAAGTGTTCTGATATCTCTTTGAATATAGGTTTGAAAATAGTTTTCCATCCAGGCGGCATAGAACCGTTCGTCTTTCTCTAACACCGGTTCAGGGTACCCCCCCTTTAAAAAGATCTGCATCAATTGATCATGAGATATCGCGGACTCAAGATTCTTTAAATAATCTATCGTGGTTTGATTTAATTCCTTATCAAAAATTTTATAAAGCTCAGGCAACCCGATTGCATATCTTTCATTGGCCTTAAATGTCCCGAGTTCAACCAGTCCTACACGACCTGCCAGGCTCTCCGAGACATTTTTTATCAAATCGAGAGAACTGGAGCCGGTTAGTAAAAATCGGTTTTTATGTTTTCGGTCCCGATCAACTACGCTGCGCAGTTCCTGAAACAGTTTGGGATATCTTTGTGCCTCGTCGATGATTATGGAATGGGAGTGTTCTTTAATAAAGAATTCAAAATCACGGGTAAGAAAATCATAATCCCTGCTGCGCTCAAGATCAAAGTATCGCCAGTTCGGCCGTAATATTTTAGCCAGGGTAGTTTTACCGCATTGACGGACACCAAGAATGATGACAACCGGAAAAAACGTCAGTAGATCATTGATTTTGGTCTCTAAATTGCGCTTAAGATCAGTCATATTCGTTTAATACAGACGAATTTTACTGATGTCAAGAATTATATAGTTCTTGCCCAAGTACGAGTCATCTTTTCCCCCTGCTGCGAAGGCAAACGAGTCACGGTTCTCCATGACATGCGACATCACAGACTCGACAACCTTGGAAGCATCCTCATCGCGGCCTTGCGCGGTATGGATTAGTGCCAGTGCAAAGCAACTTTGAACCAAATACTGTGACCTAGCTGCAAAAGGATCGTCAACTACTGATGCCAGATAACGTGTTGCTTCGGGCAACTCGTTGCGCACATAGTGAAAGACTCCGAGAAAGTATCTACCAAAACTGAGCGATTCCGGCAGCGCGTGCTGCTCGCCAAGTTTTAGGCACCGTGATGCCGGTAGTTTCAACCCATTCAGGTCGCCTTCCATCCAATACGCCATACAAAGCCAGAGCATCATCCTGGCTTCGGACATGCCAGGGAGCAAAGCATACTCATTCAGTATTTCATTGACGATCTCGAGCCCGCGACCAATGTCGCCACCCATCTGATCGGCCAGGACCCGTGCGCCAATTGCATACGACCAGATATGGAGGGCCGCTGGAGGCAGCAATTCCAGGGCCTGTTTTGCTATTTGATTGGCCCGATCACCCTCCCCTGAAAGCACATGCTGCGCTGCTCTATCAACTTTACGGCATATGGTATACTATTGGCGCTAATAGCATGCTGAAGTGCCTCGTCGATGAGACCGTTCTTAGCAACCCATTCGCCGGCCCGTAAATGGAGTGCAGCGATCTCTTCTGAGCTGGATCTCTGCTTCAGTTGGCTCTGGATAAGGTCCTGAAACAGGTGGTGGTGCAGATCATTGAGGCGAATTTCGGTTACCAGACCCCTGGCACGGAGGGATGCTGTGGGTAGGCTAACATCCCGCCGGCCGATCAATACAAGGTGCATGGGCCGGGGCGGGTGGCGCAGCAATTCGGTGAACAAGTCGTATACTGTTTTTTCCTGGACGCGATGGATGTCATCCAGCACCACAATAAAGTCTTGTGCAATCGCGTCCATCTCATTGGCCAGACTGGCGGCTAAGACCGGCAGAAGCGGTAGGGTCTGGGTGTTAACCAGGGTCAGCGGCCGGTCACGCCGCTGGTCAGGATATGCCAACAACCGCTGCCGATGCACATGGTCTCTGGGGACAGGCGGCCGGTGCAGCTTGGTGCGTAAAATTGAACCGATGTATATTTCGGTTGTCATGTTTCAGTTTTTCACGCGTATTTTTAGGTTTTTTGGAATAACCAGGCCTTCCAGGCCTGAAGAATCGATAGAATAATTAACATACCAATTTTCTATATTTCTAGCTCTTGTAGTTTGGAAAGATTTTTCATGTTCTCTTGCGGCTTGCCAATTGATAGCTTTGAAAAATCAGTCCTCCGGCCAGGGCGATTAGGCTGCTGATGAAAAAAAGAACAAATGACCCGGTGATTTCATATAGGTAGCCATTGATAAAAAACCCCATCATTAATCCCAATCCGTAGGTCAGGCCGTTGTTGACTGCCTGGCCCAGGGTTTTGGCATTATTCGGCGCTAACCGATCGATATACAGAATGCTGGCCATATGGAAGGTGCCATAGGTCACGGAATGCAAGATCTGCGATAGCAAAATGATGGCCGCAGATGCAGAAAAATAAAGGACCAGCCATCTGACGGTCGCGACCAGAAATGAAAAGAAAAGAACATCTTCCAGCGAATATCGGTCGAATATTCGATCCGATTTAACCATTGCCAGTATTTCAGCCGTTGATGCCAGTGCCCAGGACAATCCAATGAAGGTGCTGTGATACCCTAAATTTTTCAAGTGGATCGAAAAAAATCCATAATAAGCGCCATGGCTGACCAGCATCAATACCGCACAGAGTAGGAAAACGATGACGCGTTTTTCGAAAAGGGAACCGGCGTCCGGCGTTAGAATTTTTTTGGGGGATGGTTCGATGGCAGGTATGTGAAGGCTAATCACCGCCAACATCAAAGAGCCGGCCAAAACAAAAACAAGGATGATATCGACCCCATAAAGATCGATCATTTTTCCAATCACAAGCACCATGATGATGAAGCTGATCGATCCCCAGGCCCGTATGCGACCATAGCTTTTTTTCTCGGCACCCAACACATCCATGGTGACCGCCTCTAAAAAGGATATGATGGGCGCGTAGAACACTCCGTAAAAGGCCGTGATGAGCAGCATCGGCCAGAAATCAACGGTCACCAGGAAAAATACCCAAATGGATGTGCTGACAAAATTACATAGAATATAAATCGGTTTTCGAATATGGAAGCGATCGGCCAAAGCACCCCAGATCAACGGGAACAAAACCAGGGTCATCGATCTTAATGCCGATAGAAGACCGATTTGCACGCCTGAAAATCCGAGATGATCGCAGTACAGATTAAAATAGGGCAAAAAAATTCCCAGTACAGCGAAATATAGAAAGTACTGGGATCTAATCACGATTTTAAGGTCGCGTCTTTTATCCTTGTTCAACTTTTACCGTAATCTGCTTGGGCGCGTCTTCTTCGGGTTTGGGAATCTCTATTTCGAGCACGCCGTCTTTAAAGGTGGCTTTGATCAGATTTGGCTGGACATCCTGCTGAAGGGTAAATGATCTTTGAAATGTTCCATAGCAGCGCTCATGGCGGTAGACATTTTTTTCCTTTAGTTTCGGACTGGCCGTCCGTTCTCCCTTGAGCGTCAGAATATTATCTTTTACCTCCACCGAAATATTCTCTTTGCCGACGCCGGGCAGCTCTGCCGATAGTACAATCCCGTTTTCGGTTTCGTAAATGTCGACCGGCGGTCTCCAGGCACAGATATTCGTTTCATCATCCGGATCCCGGGTACGCCCGAAGGAATCCTCGAACATTCGATTAATTCGGTTCTCAAGCGTTTCCACATCCCTGAAGGGATCCCATTTTATAAGCGTCATGCTCAAACCTCCTAGCTCGAGTCGATCGATTTTCTCATCTTAAGGCATAGCGTTATCCTTGTCAAGATTGAGTGCGGGTTGCGGGTTGCGGGTTGCGGGTTTCTCGATTTGGGATTTTGGATATTGGATTTGGGATTGAAAATTTGTTTGACTTTACAAACATAAATTGTGATATCTGTAATACTAGTAGAAGCTGGATATTCTCAATAATATCGAGAGTTCAATGATAATTGACTTTCGGCCAAGTGAACACAGATATTAAAAAGCTTCATAATCATTGTGGATCATTCACAGGTATTCAATTTTCTGAAATTGCGATTTCATTTCAGTAATATGTAACTTCCCAGAAAGGCGGATTTAATGAAAGCTTATCGATTGAAACGAGTTCTCTTCACCCTGTCTTTTATGCTGTCTATTTTTTTACTGATGCCGACATTCCAGGTGCTGGCGCAGGACAAACCGGCAGTTCAACCCGACCAGACGGCTGAGCTTACATCTCCGGCGGAGGTAGATAATTATCTCGCCGGCATGAGTGATGAGGAGGTCAGGCAGGCATATGCTCAAAAATTGAAACAGGATGCGGAAAAGCGATCTGCCTTAGCTCAGACGTCGGAGAAAAGGCGACCAAAAAGCAAAGTATCTGAAAGTTTTTATGGCGCCGCCAAGGCAGCAGCAGCGGTTTTAAATCGCCTTGGCGGAGAGGATCGAGGCGACATCCAGTGGGGCGGTGTGGTCGCGAAGCTATCGGGCGGAAAGGGTGTCCCTCATATATTGGGAACCATCTTAGGTTTGGCAGTGATCATCGCCCTGGGGCTGGTGTTGCGCTGGTTGTTTATGCGCACCACCGACGACATCCGGCAAAATTTGATCAATGCCGCGCGTTTGGGGAAATTACATTTTTTCGGACGGCTGCTTTCGCGCATGCTGTTGGATGCCATGGGCATCGGTGTCTATATTCTGACAACCTTTATCCTCTTTGTAATGATCTACCAGGAGGGAAAACCCAGTTATGCTATTGTTTCCGCCTACCTGATTGTCAGCTATTACATCATGATCTTCCTCTTCGGGGCCAAGATAATATTTTCTCCCAAAGCCGCTTCACTGCGCTTATTCCCCATGGCGGACCCGGATGCATCTTTTATGTACAATTGGATCTTTCGAATTGTATTGGTTGTGGGGGTCGTCGCCGGGGCCAGCTCAATTCTCCGAAATTTTAACGTCAGCAGGCCGTTATATCTGATGACGTACAGTTCAGCAGGGGCCCTCGTTATTTTGGCACTGGTGGTCATGATCTGGCAGAGTCGCAAACGGGTGAGCCAGGCGATCTTGGCCGAAGATGCCGAGCAGGGGCCCAGTAAAGGGTCACTACGGGCTGGATTTGCCAGGAACTGGCATTATGTTGCCATCCTCTATGCGTTGGTGGCAGGCGGAATTTGGGTTGCCAAAGCTCTCAACGAGGAAAACGTAACGGTGGTGAATCTGATCCTCAGCATCTTTCTGATTCCCATTGTTATCGGAGTGGATCAGTGGGTGCAGCGCTTGTTGAAAATTGCTTCGGGCGAGTTTCGCGAAACGATTGATCTGAGCGGCGATGCGCCGTCGGAATCCGAGGAGCAGCCGGAGCCTGCCGGCAAAATGGAACTCGCGAATTACATCCCACTGATCCGACGTTTTTTTCGTGTCTTTTTAATTGTATTTGTTTTCTTTGCCGCGCTGCGGTTATGGGGTGTTGATCTGTCGGTCGGCCGTGTGTTTACCCGCAGTGCCCTTAGTATCCTGGCGATATTGCTGCTCAGCTTTATCGGCTGGCAGCTGATCAAAGCCAGAATCGATCAAAAGCTCAGAGAGGAAATGCCGGAACATGACGAGGACGCAGAGGAAGGGGGTGCCGGTGGCTCCCGCATGGGGACCCTGCTGGTGTTGCTGCGCAAATTTGTGCTGACCGTCATGGTTGTCATCGTGGCCTTGATCATCCTGGCGTCTCTGGGCATTAACATCGGTCCCTTGATTGCCGGCGCCGGCGTGGTCGGGCTGGCCATTGGTTTTGGTGCCCAGACCCTGGTCAAAGACATCATCGCGGGGGTATTTTTTCTGATCGACGATGCCTTTCGCGTCGGAGACTATATAGAAACGGGCGGTACGACCGGTTCGGTGGAACACATTTCCTTGCGCTCGTTAAGGCTTCGCAACGCCCGGGGCCCGGTCCACACCATACCTTTCGGCGATATGGGCACCGTGACCAATATGAGCCGTGACTATATCATAACCAAGCTTGATTTTCGGGTTCGTTATGACACCGATGTGGATAAGGTCCGTAAAATCATTAAAAAGATTAATCTGCAAATCGCACAAGACCCGGAAATGGGGCCCGACCTGCTGGACAAAATCAAGTCCCAGGGGGTCAAAGCAATGGACGACTCCGCCATGATCATGCGCGTGAAGTATAAGACGGTTCCCGGCGGGCAATTTGTTATCCGACGGGAGGTGTACCGGTTGTTACAGGAGGCTTTCAGGGAAAACGGCATTGAATTCGCCCATCGCAATGTTACGGTTTACCTGCCGCCGGGGGACGAAACCGGTGAACATGATAAGAAAGCTATCGAGGCCGGTGCTGCCGCGGCTGCCGCCGCCGCACAGGCGGAAGAAGCTAAGGAGAAACCAAAATAACAATAACCAATTCTGTCAATTCAAGTACAGGTCAGGGTAACTTATGGCATGTGGTCCTTTGTCTTTACGCGATTCACTGTGCCATATGCGCTTATCTTTCCGACTTCCCCATTCCCCCTGCCCCCTTCCGCCATCTCTTTACAAACCAATGTTTTGGTGTTATTTTCCACCAACTTGTTATGGTGGAGAAGAAAATCGCGCCAACTCGCTTCGCTCACAATAAAATTATAGAAATCCCGCTACATATAACTATATACATTAGGAGCCGGAAATGGAGTACATCAAAATACGAT
>JARFPZ010000280.1 GCA_029288035.1 Desulfosarcina sp. | reverse complement strand
CGATTGCGTTTGGTTGATTGTTTGGTTCCGTCAGTGAGCTTGGTCAGAAAGGAAAGGATCTCATCCGGGGTGATAGAATCAGCTAACCTGTCACCAAAGCCATCCTGGAACTGGGTAAAGACAAACTCATAATTTTTCACCGTATTTTTTTTTAGAATTGATGCTGTGATAGTCTTTGTACGATTCGATTGCCTGAGAAATTTTCATTTTGCACCTCCATTGTTTGGAATTAATTATTATTTGACCTCAGCCGACATGTTCGGATAATAGCATAAATCGGATCGAAATTCAGGACAAATCGAATGATTAGGAAATGACCATGGGACTAAGCATAAGGATTTTCATTGTTGAAGATGATGATACGATAAAGCGCCTGCCCCTGGCTCGTTACGAGCGGTTGCTAAAGCGTGATCCGGATGAGCGCCTATTAGAATATGCCGGTAAACGAGTCCGTTACGCTCTGATAGTCGTTGATCTGATTAATCGAAGACCAATAGAAGTGGTAAGGGATGAGTACGCCTATTTGGATTTTGACAAAGAGGGTCGATTAAAAGAACGGGTATATGAAGAAGGGGAAAGTTCTCCGCTTGATATGCTCGATGTCCTTGCCTTAGAACAAAAAAAGGACCGGCGGGTCATAGATGCGCGGCATAAATTTGCAAGGAAACGGTATTTCGATAAAAATAGGTGGGAACCGACGGATCAAATAGTAACCGCCATTGCAGAGGCCATATTCGGCAAATTAATTTGAGGTGAAGGAGAAACCAATGCTTGACGATAAAAATAATAGTCCCCGAAAGCTAACCGTACCTGGTAGGTATGGTCGGTCGATCGATGTGGAAAAAGGACAGTACGTCGCTGTTCGAGATATTGAGGGTGGACAATGTGGCGACTTTTGGGCAATTGACGCCAACGATTTTGATCACTATTTATCTCCACCACACACGTGGATACACCTTGGACGGATTCAACCCCGCATAGGCGATGAGCTGGTCACGAATCAGCGTAAACCCATTTTTACGATCATTGCCGATGATGTGGGATGGCATGATATGCTGGCACCGGCTTGTGACCGGCAAAGATATGAACGGTATTTTGGTGTAAAGGGACATCGAAGCTGTCATGACAATTTTTTAGAGGTTATGGGCGAGCGCGATTGGGGCAGTCGAATGGTGCCACAGCCGTTCAACCTATTTATGAACACCTTCATTGAATCAGATGGTACGCTACTTATCAGAGACCCAATATCTAAAAGAGGTGATAAAATTATTATGATTACGAGGATGTCACTAATTATTGTCGTGTCCGCCTGTCCTATGGATTTGAATCCTGTTGGTGGACAGGGTATCACAGACCTTGAAATTATAGTGGCTGATTCAGAAGAAGAAATGATGCGGATTTTGAATTAGCCATGAACCAATCCTGAGAAAACGGTCACTCAGACTCTGCCGAGACGAGAGAATGGATGGATCATAAATGGGTCAGCCCATATTGGGATTGTAAATCAGATAAGATCTGAACGATTTTTTTGACAATATTTTAATTTTAGATTGCTCCGTCAAATATACATTCCCTCTGAATATTTACCAATGTTTTCATCAGGCACGAAATCCACACTTGCGGCAGAATGTGGATTGGCCAGCCAGGGGAAACCTACACTGACCAGAGGTTTTAGATTTGTTCAGCAAAGCTAAAATATAATGATTCAATTTTTATGGATTTGAAAGCACAATCCACACACTGCGATAGGCAACCTACAGCGCGGATGTCGAGATCAAAACAATTTCTGCTATTTCTGAATGCCTCAATCCGTGATCACATTTAAAAAGAAAATTTTGATGAAAAAAAATTGTTGAATATAAACTTTAAACCAGATAATAAATGTGGAAACAGTGAAGATATTACTTTACTATTATAAATAATTACGAATTATAGTTACTAACAAGACAACACAACATGTCGGAATTGTCGTTTTGATCAACAAAATCAAATCAGATTGAGTATATATGTTCTTACATATTCCAGATCTTCCTTTTCCAATTGCATTGAAGCTATTCTGCATTTCCAGAACCGATTCCGATTCCTAATCTGATTTTTGGTTTTTTTCGAATATTCCGCATACTAAGATCATTTGTTTCAAACTAATAAATTTTATATAAAGACTTAAAAATTCTCTAAACAGGCAAAGCCATTAAAGCACCAATTTACCCAATCCTATCTCTGGTAATTGTAACCTTCGTGCCTAAATTGAATTATTAATATGTTTATAAGGAAGGGATGACATTTAGTCATTACGTCTTACATCGAGTTTTAGTTCCACATAAGAAAGACTGAAAAATCAAACATGAAGAATCAAATTCTTCTCATTTTGATCGGTTTTGCCTGCAATTTTCTGGCGACGCTAAGCATTGCCGAGGAGCTCACACCGGATTTCTTCGAATCGCATTTACGCCGGATTATTACGCAAAATCAAGGCAAAAAACATTTCGAATGCCACAGCGAACTTATCTGTGGAATTGCTGAGTTACCTCGGTTTTACTTTAACAGAGCATATCGGCCGGCTTGGATAAACATAACCGGCCCGCTGCCACGCATTTACGATCTAATATCCTGTATCAGATATTCCCAACATGAGGGCCTTCAGCCCTATGATTATCACTTGAGTGCTATTCAAACCTTGTTGCAGGAGATACAGCAAAGGTCCAAATTGCAGAAGCCACTTGATACACAGAGCTTGCTGGATTTAGAATTGCTTTGCACCGATGCGTTTCTCCTGCTGGCCTCCCATTTAGCTGCGGGGCGCGTCAACCCTGAGACGATTCATTCCAAATGGATCGTTAACATTCCTGAGGCCCAGCTTGCGGTACTACTTCAAAAAGCAATTGAATCGGACCGCATCAAGGCAAGTCTAAAGGGACTCATACCACCGCACACCGGTTATCACGCGCTTGGCGATGAGTTGGCACGCTATCGCCGTTTAGCTAAGTCATTTAAGGAATCGCCGATATCCCCCGGTCCAGTATTACACAGGGGCAATCGAGATCATAGGGTGCAACAAATTCGAGAACGTCTACACGTCTTTGGAGATCTTGATTCCAAACACACGAGTGAGCCTGAGCTGTTTGAGGAAGAATTGGAAGCTGCGATATTACGGTTTCAGAAACGGCATGGATTGAAAGCTGACGGAGTGGTGGGGAAAAGAACGCTGGCGGCGCTCAATGTCTCCTTGAAAGACCGCTTTCGTCAGATTGAATTGAACATTGAGCGCTGGCGCTGGATCCCCCACGATCTTGGTGAGCGTTATCTACTCGTGAACATTGCTGATTTTAAACTCACAATCGTGGAAAACCACCAAAAGGTGATTGATATGAATGTGGTAGTTGGCAGAAATTACCGGCACACCCCGGTTTTCAGCGACGTGATAAAATACATTGTAATCAATCCTTACTGGAATGTGCCGACCAGCATTGCGGTCAAAGACCTGCTGCCCAAGATAAAGAATGATGAAACCTACTTTCAGAAAATGCGTTTTAAAGTTTTTGACGGCTGGGATAAAGACGCTGCTGAGCTTGATGCGGCAAGCATCGATTGGTCGATGATAACGCCTCAAAATTTTGTGTTCCGGCTGCGACAGGAAGCAGGGCCGCTCAATGCTTTAGGGCGAATAAAATTTGTTTTCCCCAATCGCTTTGCGGTTTACTTGCATGATACACCATCTAAAAATCTATTTAAACGTACTCGTCGTGGATTCAGCTCCGGTTGTATCCGTTTAGAAAGACCGATTGATCTGGCTGCTTATTTGCTGCAGGGGCAAGCCGGTTGGACACATGCGAGTATCGCATCGGCCATTGACAGCCACGAACGCAAAGTTTTACCATTGAAAGCAAAGGTGCACATTCATCTTCTCTATTGGACCGCCTGGGTGGACAAGTCGGGTATCCTGAACTTTCGGGATGATATTTATGAACGTGACCTGCCTTTGGCTGCAGCACTAAAAGAACGCCCACCGAGAATAATAAGGAAAGTTAAGCTGGATAACATGAGCTAGCTTACCAGATCTTTTCCGCCCTACATCCACATGAAAGCACTCAACCCTCGACTAGCAGTCGACACCGCCACGACGCCAGCTAGCCCTTCTATGGCGACCTCATGTAAACATTATGTAGAAAATATTAGGAGATACGGATTTCGGTGGCTTCACCTAACATTTTCAGGCTCTTATAGGCGAGGCATTTGAGCTTCTGCCGAATCTCGGCATTTGTGGTGCGTGACATATGGCAAGAGAAACCGTAAATCAGTGATTTCAATTTGATTTTAAGGCAGATGGTGTACAGTACGTCAGGTAACTGCAAATTGATGACTCTGGTATCGCCGGTTCGATGATCCCACAGAATATAATATATTTTTTATATCATCATTCCTGATTCTTATAACCAAGGGGGTGCTTTCTGATTTATATCTTCACTGAAAGCAACAGGTTAAGCGTTAAGATATACAAATGGTATCCTATGACAAACAATCGCTTTTAATCAGCCTGAATCCTCTATTGAATTCCACCTCAAAATCCGGCTATCAACTGCTCACAAGATACAAGCCACCCAAGAAAAATCATACTTTGCTGAAAACTGGGCGAAACAATTGGATTTTATCCGAACAAATACACAATAAATTCAGTTAATTCAAAAGATTCGATTCGGCACGAAACGTAAACTTGCTGCAGAATGTGTATTGGCCAGGGGAAACCCACAATAGCCGGGCGTTATAGATTTGTCCTGCAAATCCAAGCATTTTAATCCTATCGCTAAGGTGTATAAG